>JAKQTB010000079.1 GCA_029569495.1 Pseudomonadota bacterium
TTCTGCTACCAACGCATCTCTTAATTGGTTAAGCGCTAGTTCCTTTTCAGGGCTTGCCAACATACGCAACGTTGCCACTGGAGGAGTAGCTGGAATATGGTCGTAACCATGTAGCCGTGCAATTTCTTCTATTAAGTCTTCTTCTATTGCAATATCAAAACGGTAACTTGGTGGTGTTACCGTAAAAACATTGTTTAACTCTTTATAAGAAAATCCTAGTTGCGTTAATAGCTGTGCTACTTTTTCCTGCTCAAATGCAATACCTAACACTGAAACTAAACGTGTCATCCTTAATTTAACAGCATGACGCGCAGGCATTTCACCCGCAACTTCAGTGATTTCCCCTGCGCTACCGCCACAAATTTGCTGAATCAATGTTGTCGCATATTCAATGGCATTGCGCGTGTTACCAAAATCTACGCCGCGCTCAAACCGATAAGATGAGTCTGTGCTCAAGCCGATTCGTCGCGCTTTACCTGCAATTACCGCCGGAATAAAAAAGGCACTTTCTAAAAATAGTTCCATCGTTGCATCGTCTACGGAGGTAGGTTTTCCTCCCATAATGCCGGCTAACGCTACTGGTCCACTAGCATCGGCAATCACCAAGTCATCTACTTTTAGTTCAACGGTTTGATCATTGAGTAAATTCAGTGACTCACCCGCATTTGCAAAACGCACCGATATATCACCATTTAATTTGGCCGCATCAAACGCGTGTAAAGGCTGACCTAATTCAAGTAACACATAGTTGGTCACATCGACCACAGCACTAATGCTACGCAAACCGCTACGCTCAAGACGCTTTACCATCCACGCAGGCGTTGGGGCATTTGCATTAACCCCTGAAATCAAACGGCCACTATAGCGTGGACATACCGCTTGCGCATTCACCGTTACTTGCTTGGTTTGTTGCAACGTAGCCGTTGCAGGTGTAATTTCAACAAATTTAGTCTTGGCTCCAGTAATGGCAGCCACATCGCGCGCAATACCGGTAATACTCAAGCAATCACTGCGATTTGGTGTGAGTTTTAACGTGAATACATGGTCATCTAAGTCCAAGTGCTCTCGAATATTTAGGCCGATCACGGCATGGCTCTCCAGTTCTAGTAAGCCTGACGCCTCAGCGCTGATGCCTAACTCTTTTGATGAACACATCATGCCGAAAGACTCTACACCACGTACTTTAGCTTGTTTAATCGAAATGCCGGGCAACTCAGCACCTACCAGCGCGCATGGGGCAATTAGTCCGACGCGTGCATTGGCTGCACCACACACAATTTGCAGAGGTTCTCCTTGACCGATATCCACCTTAAGAACTTGTAGGCGGTCTGCATCTGGATGCTTTTCGGCTGATACGATTTTAGCAACCACGACATTGCTAAAAGATGCAGCAACAGGTTGCATGTCTTCAACTTCTAGCCCTGCCATTGTCAGGGCGTGACTTAACGCCTGACTGTCCAAGTCTGTATCCACTAAAGTTCGTAACCAGTTTTCTGAAAATTGCATAATGCTTTAATGCCTTCAATTATAAAAATGCACTCGCTAAAAAATCTTTTAGCCGCAGATAAACGCAGATGTACGCAGGTTTTAGATTAAAACTAAAGTATTTAGCTATTATCTGCGGCTAACAAAATAATCTATTACCTGAATTGGCTTAAAAAGCGCAAATCATTATTAAAGAAATGGCGCAAATCATTCACGCCATAACGCAACATAGTTAAACGCTCAATACCTAAACCAAAGGCAAAGCCACGATATTTCTCGCTGTCGATATTCACATGTTTAAACACTTCTGGGTGCACCATGCCACAACCACCAATTTCCAGCCAACCACCATTCCAGCTCATATCCATTTCAGCAGAGGGCTCTGTGAAAGGAAAAAATGAGGGTCTGAACCGCACAGTCAAGTCATCGCGCTCAAAGAATTTTTGCAGGAAATCTTGCACAACGCCTTTTAAATTGGCAAAACTGATGTCTTCATCCACCCACAGACCTTCAACCTGGTGAAACATCGGCGAGTGCGTTGCATCTGAATCCACCCGGTAAACACGGCCTGGCGCAATGATTTTTAAAGGGGGTGTTTTGTTGGTTTTTAAGGCATTCTCCATATATCGCACTTGCACAGGCGAGGTATGCGTTCTGAGCACGTGCGCATCATCAATGTAGAACGTGTCGTGCATTGCGCGTGCTGGGTGATCTTCAGGAATATTCAAGGCAGTGAAATTATAAAAATCTGTTTCAATTTCAGGGCCGGTTGCCACTTCAAAACCAATGGAATGAAATAGCGATTCAACACGTTTTAGCGTGAGCGTGACTGGATGCAAACCACCTTGAGCCTGTGCACGGGCAGGTAAAGTCACATCAATCGATTCTTGCGCTAGCTGTTTGGCCTGCTCTGCGTTTAACAAAGCTTCACGACGAGCAGTTAAAGCGGCTTCAACTGCTTGCTTGACCACGTTGATGGCAGCACCGGCGGCTGGACGCTCTTCAGCAGTTAACTTTCCCAAGCCCTTCAAGGCATCCGTCAGCAGGCCAGATTTTCCCAAATACTTTGCTTTGGCAACTTCCAGGTCGTTCATGGTTGTGCTGCAAGCAAAATCTGTTTGCGCTTCTGAAATTAAATGCGTTAAATCAGCCATATATTTTAAGAATCTTTAAATTAACTGCGGAGGAATGACACAATTTGTTGATTTTACAGTAAAAAAAAGAGGCCTAAGCCTCTTTTTTTGTTTTTTCAACTTAAGCGGCTAAAGCATTTTTTGCTGATTCTACAAATTTAGCAAATGCTGCTTTATCAAATACCGCCAAGTCAGCCAAGACTTTACGATCCACTTCAATTGAAGCTTTTTTCAAGCCGTTCATGAAGCGGCTGTAAGTTAAGCCTAACTCACGTGCGCCTGCATTAATACGTGCAATCCACAAGGTGCGGAATTGACGTTTCTTTTGACGGCGGTCGCGGTATGCATATTGACCAGCCTTCATCACCGCTTGCTTGGCAACGCGGTAAACGTTTTTACGACGACCGCGATAACCTTTTGCGGCTTTTAATACTTTTTTGTGTCTTGCGCGTGCGATGACACCACGTTTTACTCTAGGCATATCGGTCTCCTTATCGTGTTGGCATCATTGCGCGAACGCGATTGATGTCTGTTGGTGAGATGATCGACGTACCACGTAATTTACGTTTTTGTTTTGTCGTCTTTTTTGTGAGGATATGGCGTAAATGTGAATGTGTACGTTTCACTTTACCATTTCCCAAGAATTTGAAGCGTTTTTTGGCGCTGCTCTTGGTTTTCATTTTTGGCATTTTGTTCTCCTTGAACTTGAGTTATGAGTGCTTAGGCATGCCGTTTAGCCGTATCACTCGGAATCTTCGCTACTACTTTTTTGCTACTTTTAATGCAATTACATTAAATCTTGTTACTTTATTGCTTATGACTTGGTTACTTCGCTTTTTTGTGCGGGCCCAGCACCATCACCATTTGGCGGCCTTCCATTTTAGGAAACTGCTCGACCACTGCCACTTCTTTTGTATCTGCTTCTACACGTCTTAATAAGGCCAGACCAAATTCTTGGTGTGTAATCTCACGGCCCCTAAAGCGTAAAGTAATTTTTGCTTTATCGCCGTCTTCAATAAAACGGATGATATTACGCACTTTAATGGCGTAATCGCCATCGTCAGTACCTGGGCGAAACTTAATTTCTTTGACCTGCACTTGTTTTTGCTTAAGCTTAACTTCGTGCTGTTTCTTACTTTCGGCATATTTAAATTTGCCGTAATCCATCAATCTACACACAGGCGGGCTGGCGTTTGGCGCAATTTCCACCAAGTCAATATCGGCTTCTTCAGCTTTTGCAAACGCTTCTGCTAATGCAACAATCCCTAGAGGTTCACCCTCTATGCCCAACAAACGAACAGGTGATGCAGTAATATCACCATTGATTCGCGTTTCTTTGTCCTGTGCTATATCAATTTCTCCAAATAGTTAAGCCGCGCTTCGACAGAAAATCCCTGAATTGGGATGCTAAGCCTTAGTTTCAACCTCTGCTTTTAAGCGCTCTATGAACGCTGCAATCGGCATCGATCCTAAGTCTTCGCCTTTTCTGGTACGCACGGCTACATGTCCTGTTTGCATTTCACGCTCACCTGCTACCAGCAAGTAAGGCATTTTCTGCATTGAATGTTCGCGTATTTTATAGGTAATCTTCTCATTTCTCAAGTCAAATTCGCATCTAATGCCATTTTTCTTTAAATTTTCAACTACTTGGCGCACGTAATCAGCTTGATTTTCTGAAATATTGAGCACCATCGCTTGTACAGGTGCCAGCCAGAGCGGCATCGCGCCTGCGTAGTTTTCAATGAGAATGCCAATAAAGCGCTCCATCGAGCCGACTATCGCACGGTGTAGCATCACTGGACGCTTGCGTGAATTGTCTTCTGCCACGTATTCAGCATCCAAACGCTCAGGGAGGTTGAAGTCAAGCTGAATAGTGCCGCATTGCCACAGGCGTCCCAGCGAATCTTTCAGGGTAAATTCGATTTTAGGGCCATAAAATGCGCCCTCTCCCGGCTGTAAATCAAAAGCTAGATTATTTTTATTAAGTGCGTTCGCGAGTGATGCTTCGGCTTTATCCCAAGTTTCGTCACTTCCTACGCGTTTTTCTGGGCGCGTTGAAAGTTTCACCAGCACATCGGTAAAGCCAAAGTCGCCATAAGCTTTGTAGAGCATTTGAATAAAATCCGCAACTTCTGACTCAATTTGTTCTTCTGTACAGAAAATATGTGCGTCATCTTGGGTAAAGCCGCGCACGCGCATCAAGCCATGTAGGGACCCGGATGGCTCGTTACGGTGGCAAGAGCCAAACTCGGCCAAACGCAACGGCAAATCGCGATAGCTATGCAGCCCGCTGTTAAAGATTTGAATGTGGCCGGGGCAGTTCATTGGCTTCACTGCGTAATCGCGGCTTTCAGATGCGGTTACAAACATGTTGTCGCGATAGTTTTGCCAATGGCCTGATTTTTCCCACAAGGTTTTATCCATAATGGTTGGCGTGCGGACCTCTTGGTAGCCGAAATCTCGAAACATTTGGCGCATGTATTGCTCAATTTCCTGCCAAATACTCCAGCCGCGCGGATGCCAGAACACCATGCCTGGCGCGTCGTCTTGCATGTGGAAATAATCCAACTGTTTGCCCAGTTTTCGGTGGTCACGCTTTTCAGCTTCTTCTAGCTGAAATAAGTACGCGTCCAACTCTTCTTTATTGCGCCAAGCGGTGCCGTACACGCGCTGCAGCATTTCGTTATTGCTATCGCCACGCCAGTAAGCGCCCGCTAACTTCATGAGTTTAAATGCTTTTAGCTTGCCAGTGTTCGGCACGTGCGGGCCACGACAAAGGTCAGTAAAGCGGCCTTCAGTGTAGAGTGATACATCTTCACCCGCTGGAATCGCGCCAATAATTTCGGCCTTATAATCTTCACCTATGCTTTTAAAGTAGGCAACCGCTTCATCGCGCGGCAATACTTGGCGGGTCACTGGCTCGTCTTTTTTCGCCAGTTCCACCATTTTCTTTTCTATCATCAGCAAATCTTCTGGCGTAAAGGCGCGCACGTAAGAAAAATCATAGAAAAAACCATTTTCAATCACAGGGCCAATGGTGACTTGCGCATCAGGAAACAATTCTTTCACCGCATAAGCTAACAAATGCGCGGTGGAATGGCGAATAATATCTAGCCCTTCTGGATTTTTGTCGGTGATAATTGCCACATCGCTGTCAGCCTCGATTAAAAAGCTGGTATCCACGATTTTATCGTTCACCTTGCCGGCGAGCGCCGCTTTTGCAAGCCCTGCGCCAATATTGAGGGCGACTTCAGCCACAGTCACAGGCGCATCAAAACTACGTTGAGAGCCATCAGGTAAACGAATTACAGGCATGCGATTTCCAATTTATTAAGTTGCAATTATCGTTAGGGGATTTTGTCACTAATATGCCACGTGGCATTTGCTAAAAATTCAACATGAGATTATCGCATACCTCATTGGTAGTCAGCAATTTTTGCGAACTTAAGTGTGGTTAAGTTGCGATGATTTAAGGCGAGTTTTACGTACGCTTAATCACAGACCAAAAGGCATAAAATTGACAAAAAACCGCCCGAGAAAAATTTTATGCCCTACAAGCCTTTATTTATAAGGCTCGCAGGGCATCGAAAAAGGTTGCATGGGTTTTGAGCGCTTAAAACCCTAAAAAATTAGTCCGCATTAAGCGCTAATAATGCAGCATAACCAGCCCGATAATCAGAATATTGCAGTTGGAACCCTGTGGCCAATAGGGCACGATTACTTAAGCGCTTGCCGCTTTGTATGACTGGAACATGCGCATTAAACGCAATATTGAGTTGTAGCGCGAGCCATTGCAGCACTTCATACTGGCTGACAGGCTTAGCGTCCGTAACAATATAACAAGGCGCGATGGGCGTTTGATGCAGCACTTTTTGCACCAAAAAAACCAAAAACGCAGCGGCATCGTCGCGATGAATGCGATTGGTCCAGCTATTTTGCGCGGGCCACAGCGCTGGCGTTTTGGCAAGGTGAATCATGCGCAAGCGGCGCGGCCCGTAAATGCCTGAAAGCCGCAATGCCGTATGGCCGCAGGTCAAACCTTCGAGAAGCCGTTCAGCTTCCAGCAGCCGTTCGCCACCAAAATCTGCCGCAATCGCTGGCGTGTTTTCATCAAGCACCGCGTCTGTTACTTGCCCATACACGCGCGTGCTAGAAACAAAAAACACCTGTTTTAAGGCGGTGTTATTGACTTGTGTGGCAATCACATTGCGCAAGCCATCCACATACGCAGCTTTGTAGTGGGCATCGGTTTGCCCGTTTGCGGCTACGCAATAAACAAGAATGTCAGGCTGAATTTTTGCCAGCTTATCGAGCGTTTCAGGGTGTGTAACATCGGCCTGAATCATTTCAACATTTGTAAGCGGTGTGGCACTGCGCCGCACACCCACAACGCGATGCCCCAATTGCGCCAGTTGCAACGCCACGGCGCTGCCTAAATCGCCACAACCAATAATCAATATCGTTGCCATATCGTTAGCTGGCCGTAATCATCGTGTTGAGATGTGCCGCCGCGCTACGACCAAGCGCATCTAAGGCGTAGCCGCCTTCTAACACCGAAACAATGCGGCCTTCGGCATGCTGTTTGGCAACGGCTTTTAGTGCTTCGGTCACCCAAACGTAATCTTCTTCAAGCCACTTCAAGCCGCCCATGCTATCTTCTTGATGCGCATCAAAACCGGCTGAAATAATCAGTAATTGTGGTTTGAATCGCGCTAATGCCGGCAGCCATTGTTCATTCACCACTTTGCGTAAAGCTTTGCCATCACTGCCTGCGGCTAATGGCGTATTGATGATATGATCGTTGCCGCTGTCAGCTCCACTATAAGGGTAATATGGATGGCGAAAGCTTGAACACAGCATCACCCGCGGGTCGTCATGAAAAATATCTTCGGTACCATTGCCGTGGTGTACATCAAAATCTGCAATCGCCACGCGGGCTAGCCCATATTGTGCAATGGCATGCAGCGCCGCAACGGCCACATGGTTGAAGATGCAAAAGCCAGCTGAACTCGCGCGCCCAGCGTGATGGCCTGGCGGGCGCGTATTGCAAAATGCCACCTGCATTTGCCCGGTCATGACTAAATCCACGCCTTTCACAGCAGCCCCTGACGCACGTAAGGTGGCTTCCAAACTATGCGCATTCATGGCGGTATCGGCATCTAACTGCACTAATCCTGTTTTGGGCGATTGGCTAAAAATCCAATCAATATAGGCATTGGTATGCGCCCGCGCCAGCACGGCTTTACTGGCAAGTGGCGCTTCATATTGCGCGAGTTTACTGAATAAGCCTGCGCGCTGTAACGCCTGCTCAATGGCCTGCATACGCGCTGGGCGCTCTGGATGGTTGGCCGTCATTTCATGCCTTAAGCATGCGGCGTGGCTAATGTAGGCAGTTTTCATTGTGGTTGGCTTTAGGGCAGCAGGCGTTTTAAAAGCGGTCAATGCGCCAAGCGCTGCGCCCGCGCGTAAAAATGTTCTTCTATCCACAATCAGCCTATCCTTTTATTTTGGTAAAACAGTGCGTGATACGACCAAATGATACGCTAAAAATTCATCCTTTTTTTGCTTCACTAACCCAGCTTTTTAAAAGCGTGTCGCTGTTGGGTCAGTCAGCAATAATGCACCACTTTTGTTGTATGATAAAGTATTCATTATTGCCAGCTAACGAGCAACATTTGCATAATACATTACGCATTGCCACCTTTAATATCCATAAAGGATTAACCCATTTTAATGCGGCTTTTTCGTTGCACCAGCAGCGCGAGCTGTTGCGCAAAGTGCATGCCGACATTGTGTTTTTGCAAGAAGTGCGCGATGCGCATCACGGCCATAGCAAACGCTTTGCCAATTGGCCAACAGCGGGGCAAATGGAGTTTTTGGCTGATGCCGTTTGGCAAGATTTTTCATACGGCAAAAACGCGGTTTACCCTGCCGGGCACCATGGCAATGCGTTGTTGTCCAAGTTTCCGATTGGGCACACGTTTAACCAAGATATTTCAGCACACAGCACTGAAGAGCGCGGTATGTTACACAGTGAAATTCATATTCCAAACTGGAACACGCCGCTTCACACCATTTGTGTGCATTTAGGTCTGTTTGCGCATTGGCGCCGTCAACAATTGATGGCTGTCGCAGAGTATATTGAGCAGCATGTACCGCACGATGCGCCATTGATTATTGCCGGTGATTTTAACGACTGGAGCACGCGTTCTGGCCAACAGTTTGCCAGACGCCTACATTTGCATGAAGTGTTTGAGCATCACAATGGCAAGCCTGCGCGTAGTTTTCCATCTTGGTTGCCTGTGTTGCGGTTAGACCGTATTTATGTGCGCGGCTTTCAGGTGAACCATGCAGCGGTGCATGCAGGGCCGCACTTTATAAAATTATCAGACCACGCGGTATTGACCGCCACACTGAGAAAGTTGTAATGGATAAATTTAAGTGAAATTGCCAACGCTTGATTATTTACTGGACGCCTGACCACACACGATGACCACTTTCGTCGATGGAAATCATATACAGCTGTTACGCAACGGTACTGAGTATTTTCCTGCGTTAGTGGTGGCCATTGACCTCGCTAACCATGATATTTATCTACAAACTTACATCTACCAGGCGGATGCCATTGGCGAACTGATTGGCAATGCGCTCATGCGTGCCGCCAAGCGCGGCGTGGCCGTACATGTACTCATCGACGGTTTTGGCAGCAAAGATTTACCGCCCTATTTTGTAAAGACACTCACACACGCGGGCGTGCATGTGCGCGTTTACCGCCCCAAAATTTCGCCATGGACACTCAAAAAAAGCCGTTTACGGCGCTTGCATCAAAAAGTTGTGGTCATCGACAGCACCATCGGTTTTGTCGGCGGCATCAACATTATTGATGACTACGACATTCCGGAACCAGCGCCCAACAATGTGCCGCCACGTATAGATTACGCGGTTCGTATTGAAGGCAAACTCATGCCAGCAATCACCGATAATGTGCGTAAATTATGGCATCGCATTACATGGACACCATTACGCACCGCAAAAGCCCTGCATCAAAAAAACAAAAGTAAAAAAGCCAAAGTGAACACCGCTCCCGCCACGCCCATGAGCGCCGCACTGGTGATTCGAGATAACGTGCTGCACCGCCGCGATATTGAAGAAGCCTATTTAAGTGCCATTCAAAACGCGCGTTCTGAAATCATCATCGCCAACGCCTATTTTGTGCCTGGCTGGCGGTTTCGGCGTGCCTTGATGGCTGCGGCCAATCGTGGCGTACGCGTTACTTTGCTACTGCAGGGCCGTATGGAATATTTTTTGATGTTTGCAACGCACGCGTTTTATCACGAATTTTTAAAAAGCGGCATTGAAATTTTTGAATACCACAAAAGTTTTATGCACAGCAAAGTTGCAGTGATTGACGCACAGTGGGCCACGGTTGGTTCATCCAATATTGACCCTTTTAGTTTATTTTTAGCACGTGAGGCCAACGTGGTAATCAATGACACCACCTTTGCTGCCGAATTACGAAGCGACATCTGCCACACCATCGAAAGCGGCGCCAGCCAAATTTTGCCGCATGTTTGGGCACGCGCCAATCTGCTGAAACGCGCCTCTTCATGGCTCGCTTTTGGCATGGTTCGCTTATTTTTAGACCTGATTGGCAGAAGAAATGAAGAATGAATTTTTGCTTAATTTTTAAGCAAAATAACACCCAACCTTTTTTGATGCTCTGCAAGCCTTATAAATAAAGGCTCACAGAGCATTTATTTTTTCTCGTGCGATTTTCTATTAGGCTAACAAGTAACTTTAGAACTCAATACACATAAAAAAACCCGCCATAAGGCGGGTTCGGTTTAATGCATTGCGTTACTTCGTTACTTTAATCGGCACATACAAGGTATTCTCACCACGCTGCACCAACACCGCCACGGTTTTACCCGCAGTTATTGCATTGATTTGCTTGTTAAACTGCTCAACGCTTTGCGTTTCAGAATTATTTAATCCTAATATCACGTCACCACGGCGAATACCTGCCTGCGCAGCTGCGCCGGTACTTTCAATCACCAGCAAGCCGTTTTTGCCGTTGAGCTTTTTCTTTTGTGCGGCAGTCAGCTCTTTGAGCGATAAGCCAATTTTATTCGCCTCGGCTTGTGGTGCTGCTTTACTGGATTGTGCGGCTTCATTTGGGTCGCTTGGCATTTCACCAACACCAATATTGAGGGTTTTAGCACTGCCTTTACGCAACACTTCCACTGGCACAATTTTGCCGGGTTTTGTTGCCCCGACTGCACGCGGCAAATCGGCTGAAGTGGTAATTGGCTTGCCATCAAATTTTAAAATGACATCGCCTGCTTCTAGGCCGCCTTTGTCTGCCGGGCCATTTTTTTCAACGCCTGCCACCAACGCGCCATTGGTGTTTTTCATGCCAAAAGATTCCGCCAATTCTTTAGTGATTTCTTGAATGGCAATACCCAGCCAGCCGCGCGTAATTTTGCCTGAAGTTTTCAATTGATTTGAAACATCAATCGCTACGTCAATTGGAATGGCAAAAGATAAGCCCATCGAACCACCACTACGGCTGTAGATTTGTGAGTTAATACCAACCACTTCTCCATTTAAATTAAACAGCGGGCCGCCAGAGTTGCCCGGATTAATGGCAACATCGGTTTGAATAAACGGCACAAAATTTTCTTGTGGCAAGGCACGGCCTTTGGCACTTACAATCCCTGCCGTCATGGTGTTTTCTAGGCCAAAAGGTGAGCCAATGGCAGCAACCCATTCACCTACTTTAAGTTTTGAGGGGTCACCAATGGTCACTTTTTGTAAGCCAGACGCTTCAATTTTCACCAAAGCCACGTCAGTGCGTTTGTCAGTGCCAATGATTTTGGCTTTAAATTCACGGTTATCAGAGAGTTTGACGATGACTTCATCTGCACCGCTCACCACGTGCGCATTGGTTAAAATATAGCCATCGTTACTGATAATAAAGCCTGATCCGAGTGACTGCGATTTGTAATCAGGCTGGGCTTCACCGTTTTGTCCTGGCATGCCAGGCATATTGGGAATGCCGAATCGTCTGAAAAATTCTTGTAACTGCTCATCGCCCCCAGGGCCAAATGGCGATACGGTATTGCTACGCATATTTTGCGTTACACTAATGTTGACGACGGTAGCGCCTTGTTTTTCTGCCAGTTCAGTGAAGTCTGGCAACTCTTTTGCGTAACCAACTGTGTTAAAAGTGGCAATGAAAGCCAAACTCATTGCTACAAACCAATTTTTTAACATTTACTCACCTCTTTTATATTTTTTAAAAACCCTGAATTTGCGCGACACATTCACTCTTCGTTTATGTGTGTTCTTCAAATGTTATTGTTTGGGCGCTGCTGCAATTTTCAAGCCCTTTTTTGTTATCTGGGTCAGATTCAGCAAAACGCAATATTTTTGTTTGGTACTTTTTGCTGTATGCCACACCCGTTTGATCATGCCCAATCAGATACCCTTTTACCCATAAAAAGCCCACCAGCAAACCTGATATTGCCCCTAGCATCACATAAAACTGATTAGTAAACAGAAAGTTAGCCAGCACTGTCACCAATAACATAGAAAGCAACGGTATTACATACAAATAAAGTGCGGTGTTCAGCACTGCGCGCTCATCAATGCCAACGATAACGCTATCACCTACTTTTGCGTTGACGGTATTTTCTGCCACAAACCCTTGTTGCTGATGCCCAAGTAATTTTCCCCAAGTAGCGTTTCCGCAGCCACGTTTTTGCCCACACAGACCACACGCGGTGCGCCGCTCAATTTCTAGCGTGGCCTGTTTACCTTCACAAGCAAGGACGACTGCATATTCTTCTAACATGATGTTTGAATAGATAAATTTTGGTTAATTAAATCAGTACGAACGCTACTTTTTGCGCTTTAAGAGGCATTATTATTTTACAAATACAACGGCGTTGGCAATACTGGCCGCTGTAGCTGCTGGTACTTCACCCACAGAAGTGACTTGTAAAAACCCTGATGCGCGTGAATAAAAATTTGTGTTACCCACACTTGATGCACCTGTTTTAGGTTTAACGTCTTTTGCTAATGGCTCTATAAATAAAGATACCGATGCTAAGCCATCAGAAAACACCACATGTGTCACAGGAAAATCTTTACCGCGCACTTTGCGCACCATCTGCTCAACCTTACGGTAGCCCGCTGGCAAGTCTTTTAACATCCAGTGCGGGCTTAAACTGGTATCAACATCGGTCGCGTTTTCTTCCTCCATCACATAATCTTTATTGGCATCAATTTTAGGTTTAAACCAATCTAAATTCAGCGTATTAAAAAGGTTCAGCTGACTAAAGCCAATTTGATCTATCGCTTCATTTTGATGATTGAGGATGACTGATTTCAAAATAAGGCCAAATTCCGTATCAACCCAAAAGTGATGTTGATAACGCAGTTGGTCTTTAGGCGTTAACAATAACACTTGCGCATCGCGCCCCGCAACACGCTCAATACCACCCATTTTTAACCGGTAATTGGCTTTAATTCTGTCTAAATTTTTGGGTAATACGGCTGGAAACATATTATGCCCACGGCGTTTTTCAATCACAATTTTTTCATTTTTAGGGTTGTAAATCACCAAATTACCATCTTGGCTTAACACTTCTCGTGGCGCGCCATCCAGCACCACATTTCTAGAGTACTCATTTTGCCCGTCAAACATATGCTTAATTTCAACCGAGCGAGATTGTTTGCCTGAATTGCAGACAAAAATACCTTGATAGCTTAAAGCATGCGCTGCAACTGCAGATTTTTGCAGCATTTGCCATGCCGCTTCATCATCCTCTGCTGCAAAACCATGTTGGGCTATGAAAGCAAATAATAAAACTAAAATAATGCGCATTTGAGCCAACGACTTAAACATCTTTCGTGATTCTTTTCATTATTCTGAATAGCTCGCTGTTTGAATAAAATATGCGCTTGCAGTGGGCGCTGAAGATTGATGCGCCGCCAAATATTCCGTCGGTATTTCTGCAACTTCAGTTTGCACTGGCGTATTTAACGGTTGCACGGGCGCAATGCTAGCCATCTGCATTGAAGTGTTTTGATTTGCAACCGGCGTTTGCCACATCATCCAGCCCACCACCATCACTGCGGATAAAGAAGCCGCCACTGACCAGTATGCAGGGATTTTTTTGGGTAATTGCACCGCCGTTGCTTCATCTGTCAAAGCTGGCGTTGCTTCATGCTGCATTGATGCTGCATTGGGCGAAAGTACAGTAGGTTCCTGCTCAATTTTTTGCATCAAATCATGCTTAAAACTGCTACGCAGCGTGGAAGATCCGCGCATGACATCGCCAATTAAATGATACTGTGCCCAAGTTTCACCCACTTCGGCGCTGCTATTGAGTGCCGACATCAAGTGCCTAGCTTCATCCATCGAAACTTCATCATCAATGAGTGCTGATAACTGTTCGTTCATACCTTACCCCTAAACTTCTACTACTTTAATTTTAAAAAATATTTTCAATCAATCTGTTATTAATTTTAACGAAGCCGTACTTACCATCTTTTATTATCAGGCGTATCAAGCAAAGGTTTTAATTTCAACGAGATTGTCTCGCGCGCCCTAAAAATACGTGAGCGCACTGTGCCGATGGGGCAAGCCATGATGGTAGCAATCTCTTCATAGCTCAACCCTTCAATTTCACGTAATGTGATGGCTGTACGCAATTCTTCAGGCAAACTTGCCACTGTATCATTAACCGTTTGTGCAATTTGCTTGGTTGCCATGGCTGATTCTGGTGTATCCGTGGTACGTAACTCATCACCATCTTCAAAGTTTTCGGCGTCTTCAATTTCAACCCCAGTGCCCACGGTTGGCCTGCGCCCCATTGCCACTAAATAATTTTTTGCGGTATTGATGCCTATACGATAAAGCCAAGTGTAGAACGCGCTATCACCCCTAAAATTTGGCAGGGCGCGGTACGCCTTAATAAAGGACTCTTGAACAATGTCTTCAATTTCAGACTGGTCACGCACCATACGCGATAACAAACGCGCCAATTTGCGCTGATACTTATCGACCAGCAAGCCAAAAGCACGCTTATCGCCACGCTGCGCACGCAGCACCAGCTCATGGTCGATTTCACGATTTCCTGATGATATGGGTTGAACTGCCACTACGCGCAGATGTCCTTTTGTTGGTGTTTGCTGAAGATTGAGCGCATTAATTTGTGCTTCGTTTAAGTGAATCACCGCGCCGCTTTGGTGTGCACTTTTTTTATTCGACCCTTTAGTTTCATTTATAGCAGAAGTATAACCTTGTGCCGCCGGCTGTACTAAATTTAGTTGTGTTAATTCTAATATTTTACCAAATTGCATCATGAAGTTTCCTCTCAACATTCACACGAACCAAAATTAATGTTTTTGCACCTTTTTCACTAACACGCTTGCCTTTTACAAAGACAGCGATACACTCTCGATAGTTCAACACCTTTGTCAAAGTCTCTTATGCAACAATTTGATGTATTGATTATCGGTAGCGGTCTTGCAGGCTTAACCTTAGCACTACGCTCCGCCGCTGATAAAAAAGTATGTATTGTCAGCAAACGCAGTATCAATGATGCAGCCAGCGATTGGGCGCAAGGTGGCATTTCGGCAGTATTGAGCGATGATGACTCCATTGATAACCATGTGCGAGATACGCTGACGGCAGGCGGTGGCCTGTGTGATACCGCTGTCACCAGAATGGTGGCCGAAAATGCCAAGGCTTCGATTGAATGGCTGATTGCGCAGGGCGTTGGCTTTACCCGCGAAGCAGATAACAGCGCCTACCATTTAACCCGCGAAGGTGGTCACAGCCACCGTCGCATTATTCACGCGGCGGATGCCACCGGCCATGCAGTTCAAACCACGCTTTCAGAAAAAGTAAAGCATCACCCCAATATTACGGTAATGGAAAATCATATCGCTGTCGATTTGATAACCATTGGAAAAATCAACAAACGCAAAATAGTCAGGCCCGGCACTGAACTTAACGACAAAAACACTTGCTTGGGCGCCTATGTGCTCGATAAAAGCACCGGCAAAGTGATCACCATTGCCGCACAAAATACCGTGTTAGCCACGGGCGGCGCAGGTAAAGTCTATCTATACACCACCAATCCGGATGTCAGCACGGGCGACGGCATTGCCATGGCCTGGCGTGCGGGTTGTCGTGTGGCCAATATGGAATTTATCCAGTTTCACCCAACCTGCTTGTACCACCCGCATGCGAAATCATTTTTAATCTCTGAAGCCGTACGTGGTGAAGGCGGTTTATTAAAACTACCCGATGGCACTCGCTTTATGCCAGAACATGACGCGCGTGAAGAACTTGCCCCGCGTGATGTAGTAGCCCGCGCCATTGACTTTGAAATGAAAAAACGCGGGATTGATTGTGTTTATTTAGACATTACAGACAAGCCATTAAGCTTTATTCAAGCGCACTTTCCTAATATTTATAAACGCTGCCTGAGTTTTGGCATTGATATCAGTAAAGTGCCGATTCCCGTGGTGCCTGCCGCGCACTACACTTGCGGCGGCGTGATGACCGACGACAAAGGTCGTACCGACATTCAAAATCTGTACGCCATTGGCGAAACCGCTTGCACTGGCTTGCATGGTGCTAATCGTCTTGCCAGCAACTCGCTTTTAGAATGCTTGGTATTTGGCAAAGCGGCAGCAGAAGATATTTTAAGCCAGCCTGTTAAAACGTCACCACCACTGCCGTATTGGGATGAAAGCCGCGTGACCGATGCCGACGAAGAAGTGCTGATTACGCATACGTGGGATGAGTTGCGCCGCTTTATGTGGAACTACGTAGGAATTGTGCGCACCGACAAACGCTTGAGCCGTGCGCTGCATCGCATCCACATGCTGCGCGATGAAGTGCATGAGTTTTACAGCAATTTTAAAATCAGCAATGATTTAATTGAACTGCGTAACTTACTGCAAGTGGCTGAACTTATTGTAGAAAGTGCAATTTCACGCAAAGAAAGTCGTGGCCTGCATTACAGTAAAGACCACACCAATTTAGAAACCGAACCCATTCCAACCGTGCTAGAACCTTCAAACTATTACAGCCTGCTGGACCGTGAACATGGGCATCAAAGACCGCATGTAGATGCGTAACGTTTGGTTAGCCTTAATTTTTTTTAGCTTTTTTACTTTAGCGGGCAAGACTGAAGAAAACCGCTACATTGTCACCTACGTTTACGATGGCGACACCGTAAAACTCCACCCCGTGAACACCTTCAGCCAAAAAGGTGATTTTAAACTGCGCATCACCGATATAGACGCACCCGAGCGCAATCAGCCCTTTGGCCAAAAATCGCGCCGTGCGCTTATTCAACTTTGCCAAGGTAACCATGTAATTGCCACCACTGAAGTCATCGCCAAAGATCAATACCAGCGCGCGCTTGGCAAATTGCAATGCAATCAGGTCGATGCGAGTTTGCATTTGGTAAACCTTGGCCTTGCTTGGTATAACAGCAAATACGCAAACGATGTTGCGCTATACAGCGCCGAGGTTAATGCACGTGCGCAAAAATTAGGGCTTTGGGCAGATAAAAAACCGATTGCCCCTTGGGCTTGGCGAAAGCTAAATCAACGCCAATAATAGGTACAAAAATAGGCCCAAATCACACGCAAAAGCGCCTTATTTTAAGCACAACCTTTTTCGACGCCCTGCGAGCCTTATAAACAAAGGCTCGCAGGGCATAAAAATTTTCTCGGGCGATTGAATGCCAACATTCAAGATAAAATTAATATGCATTTTTACTTGAATTTTTATCACTTCACCCCATTGTCAAATTAGCTTGGCTGTTTTTAAAAATATCGCCTAAAAAATATAGCTTTAAAAATACAAAGCTCGCTTTAATCGTAATCTTCCGTATAATGCCAAGCACGTAACTCAAAAGCCCTATGCCAACCAATCAGCGTAGCGGTCTCTTTACTTAAAATCTTTCTGATTTTTCAAATCACGCTAAAGATAAAACTTTGCCTTCCTCGATTGGTGTTGCTTCAAAGTGATAGGTCGGCTTAATTCCTAGCTGGAGCTATATACATTGACAACTGAAACAACGCTTAACTTTAACGAGTTAGGTCTGACTGAACCCATTTTACGTGCGATTAACGACGCAGGTTACACCACCCCAACCCCAATTCAAGCCAAGGCCATTCCCGTAGTTTTAGGCGGTGGCGATTTACTCGCCGGCGCACAAACGGGCACAGGCAAAACGGCTGGCTTTACGCTGCCGATTTTGCATTTACTTAGTCAAAAACCGCTGGCCACCAAAACAACTGGACGACCACGCTGTTTAATGCTGACGCCTACGCGAGAGCTTGCAGCGCAAATTGAAGAGTCTGTTGGCACTTATGGCAAATATTTGCCGCTGACTTCAACCGTGATTTTTGGCGGCGTGAATGCTAACCCGCAAATTTCGCGTTTAAAAAAATCGCTCGATATTCTTGTTGCCACGCCTGGCCGTTTGCTTGACCACGCCAATCAAAAAAATGTCGATTTATCAGGCGTTGAAATTTTAGTGCTGGATGAAGCCGACCGTATGCTCGATATGGGCTTTATTCGCGACATCAAAAAAATATTGGCCATGCTGCCAAAGCAACGCCAAAATTTGCTGTTTTCAGCCACGTTTTCGGACGAAATTAAAACGCTGGCCGATGGCTTGCTACACAACCCCGGCTTTGTTGAAGTGGCGCGCCGCAATACGGCAAGTGAATTGGTTGAGCAAACCGTGCACATGGTGGCACAAAGCCATAAACGTGAGCTGATGAGTTATCTCATTCAAAAAAATGACTGGCAGCAAGTGTTGATTTTTACCCGCACGAAACACGGCGCCAACCGTTTGGCAGAAAAACTGATTAAAGATGGCATTAACGCAGCGGCGATTCATGGCAATAAAAGCCAAGGTGCGCGCACCAAAGCGCTGGCGCAGTTTAAAGATGGCACCATGCGCGTATTGGTGGCCACAGATATTGCTGCACGGGGCTTGGATATTGACCAGTTGCCGCAAGTGGTGAATTTTGAATTGCCCAACGTGCCTGAAGACTACGTGCATCGCATCGGCCGTACCGGCCGTGCAGGCAGTAGCGGTGCTGCGGTATCATTAGTAGATCGCGAAGAATTAAAACTGCTGAAAGACATTGAAAAGCTGATTAAACGCGAGATTCCAAAAGTGCAGGTGGAAGGCTTTACGCCAACAGACAAACCTGAGCCAGAGGCGCCACGCTCAACCCAGCCGCATGGCAGACCTCCGCGCGGGCATGGGCAAGGCCAGCAACAACGTAAGCCCAGAGAAGCCAACGCCAATGGCGCCAATGCAGGTCGTAATCAAAACAGAAATGGCGCACCGCGTAACGGCCAACCGCAGGTTAGAAACCAAAAATCCTACACTGAAGAAAGCATTTTAATTCAAGGCCATCAACCAAAACCGCAGGGTCAGCCAACTAAAAACCTGTCTGAAGCGGCACGCCATCAATCCATGCCGCAAACTGGTTTGTTTGTGCCAACCGTGCCCAGTCGTCCAGCAACCAGCCATCGCCCGCCAAATAGCCAAAATACCGCGCATGGCAAGCCACGTAGCCCAAATGCCAACCCCAATCACATGCACAGAAATGGTGGGCGTGGCCGTTAGGTGTTAACTTTTAATAAATTAACGCGCAGAATATTTTTGGGAATATCGAAAATAGATTAAAATTGCACCACCTGTTTTGCGCACAACCCCTTACCAACAATGATCTAGGAACTCATCATGCTAGTAACCATGAACACCGTAGTAACAATGACTTACGAACTTAAAGATACCGACGGCAACGTGCTGGAATCAAGTACCGAGCCAGTGGCTTATTTGCACGGCGGCTACGATAATATTTTTCCAAAAGTTGAAGAAGCCATTCACGGCAAAAATGTGGGGGATGTAGTCATTGTAGATTTACAACCTGATGATGCCTTTGGCGAGTATGACGAAGAACTGGTGCAAATTGAGCCAGCCAGCGCTTTTCCAGCCGCTGATTTAAAAGTCGGCATGCAATTTGAAGGCGAAGATGAAACAGGCGAAGTGATTTTATACACCGTAACTGAAATTGCCGATGGCAAAGTGGTGGTGGATGGTAATCATCCTTGGGCCGGCCAACGCGTGGTTTTTACTGCAACAATTACTGATGTGCGTGCAGCCAACCAAGAAGAAGTTTCACACCAGCACGTGCATGGCGCGGGCGGGCATCACCACTAATTTTTAGCCATCGCTCATAGTAGAAAAGCACGCATATTTTGCGTGCTTTTTTTTGGTTTTTTAATCTAAAATCAACACAAACCTTTTGACCTGCCCTGCAAGCCTTATAAATAAAGGCTCGCAGGGCAGTAAAAATCTCTCGGGCATTTTTAACACTTAAATCAAGATTTTCTAAATCAAGGTTTTCAGCTGATATAAAACATCCAGTGCCTGCTTCGGTGTCAGGTCATCCGCCTGAATACTTTCAAGTGCTAATATCGCTGGGTGAATCGGTAAATCGGCAGCCACTTCAGCGTTTGAAAACATATCAGGCTGGCTGGTATGTTGCGCAATTTGGCTGGCTTCTAACTGCTGTAACTTACGCTTGGCACTCGCCACGACCGACTTTGGAATACCCGCTAACTGCGCCACTTGTAAGCCGTAACTTTGATTGGCGGCACCTTCTTCCACTTTGTGCATAAA
>JAKQTB010000239.1 GCA_029569495.1 Pseudomonadota bacterium
CAGTTGGTCATGCAAGCGGGTGTGATGGGCCAAGGTGGTGAGATTTTCGTGCTCGATATGGGCGAATCGGTGAAGATAGCTGATTTGGCCAAAGACATGATTAAACTTTCTGGCCTGCAGTTGGAAGATATTAAAATTGAATATATTGGTTTGCGACCAGGTGAAAAGTTGTATGAAGAATTGCTGGCAGATGATGAAAACACACTACCAACACCGCATGAAAAGTTACGAGTGGCATCGGCAAGAAATGTCAATGAAGATTGGGTATATAATCTGTTGCGCTGGATTGAAACTTTACAATCTGCAGATGAAGAACACATCAAAACTGAGTTAAAATTATGGGTTGAAGAGTATAGCCCACAGTTAAAAGCGAGTGCCAAGCACAAAGCAAAAGCAGAGGCGATTGCTGAAATATCTAAACAAATTACATTGCATTAGAGAGTTAAACCATAAATGAATAAAATTACCAAGGCGGTTTTCCCAGTTGCTGGGTTGGGCACACGTTTTTTGCCAGCTACAAAGGCCAGCCCAAAAGAGATGTTGCCGATTGTTGATAAACCGCTGATTCAATACGCTGCTGAAGAAGCTATCGCGGCAGGGGCGACTGAGCTGATATTTATTACAGGCCGAAATAAACGCTCGATTGAAGACCACTTTGATAATGCCAGTGAATTAGAAGCCTCACTTGAAGCCAGTGGAAAAAAAGAACTGCTTGAGACGCTAAAAGGTATTTTGCCTTCGCATGTTTCTTGTATTTTCATTCGTCAACCTAAGGCGTTAGGGCTTGGCCATGCGGTATTATGCGCAAAACCAGTGGTGGGAGACCATCCATTTTCGGTGATTTTGGCAGATGATTTAATTGATGGAACGCCAGCAGCCACAAAACAAATGGCTGACGTGTATGCACGTAAGCAATGTTCAATTTTAGGGGTAGAGGATGTGCTGCCGTCTGAAACGGCGAGCTATGGCATTGTGGACGCCTTTGAAGTTGAGCAAAATTTATTGCAACTTAAAAGCATTGTTGAAAAACCAAAACCGGCCGATGCGCCATCCACCTTAGCGGTGGTCGGCCGTTATGTTTTGACGCCGAAAATCTTTGATTGTCTTGAAAAAGTTAAACCAGGCAAAGGCGGTGAAATTCAGCTCACCGATGGTATTTCAGATTTGATGCAGTTTGAAGATATTTTGGCCTACCGCTTTGCCGGCACTCGTTATGACTGCGGTAGTAAATTAGGATTCATGAAAGCCAACGTAGAATTAGCTTTAAAGCATCCTGAAATTAGCAAAGAGTTTTCAGAATACTTAGCGCAATTGCTCGCTAAAAAGTAGCTAACCTTTTGCGCATGGCTGCGAGCCTTTATTTTTAAGGCTCACAGCGCAGTGATTTTCTCTCGAGCGTTTATTTTACTATTTGACGAGAAATTCTTCACTTTTTTTGCAACATAACTTTAAATTGCAAATTCTCAAGTACACTTCAAGTCAATGTGAGAATGGGATTGATACACGATGTTGCAAACTCGAAATCCTCAACACCTTTTAGCGCAGTCGCAAATCATTCACTCAACCGTTGCGGTTGAGTCTTCCATTACACGTTTAAGTCAGGAAATTTCTACCGTGCTTGCTGAGGCTTGCCCAGTAGTGATTTGTGTGATGGGTGGCGGTATTGTGTTTGCTGGCCAATTACTCACGCAACTTAGTTTTCCATTAGAGATTGATTACGTACATGCAAGCCGCTATGCAAATGAAACCAGCGGTAGTGCACTAGTTTGGAAGGCATTGCCAAAGTCTGATTTAACTGGCCGTACAGTGTTATTGGTGGATGATATTCTGGATGAAGGCATCACGCTTTTGGAAATTCAGCAGAAGTGTTTGGCATTGGGTGCAAAAGAAGTTTACTGCGCGGTGCTGGTTGAAAAAAAACTGAATAAACTTAAGCCGATTCAGGCGCATTTTGTTGGGTTAGAAGTGCCGAATGCGTATGTTTTTGGTTACGGCATGGATGTTTATGGCTGGTGGCGGAACTTGCCAGCAATTTACGCGTTGCAAGTGAGTGCCTAGAAATTTTCTTCCTTAAATGATTAACTGTATTCACGGCTATCAATATAACTTATTGATATTCAATTGTTTATTTTTGTTAAATTGACTTAAATATAGATTATTTTTGTAATGATGCGTAAAATCGAATTTAACTTAAAATAACAACAAACTCATGGAAATTGACAACATACTGGTAGAAAAAATATTTTCGGCGATTCGGTCTTCATACAAGATTGATAAGCACGTGGATTTTTTTGTATGGCTGCAAGGTACAGTAAGAGAAGTTTTGCCGCACGACATGTTGTTGGCCTGCTGGGGCGAGTTTGATGAAAAGCAGAAGCGGGCGGCACTTAATTACGATGTCGCCTCCAATATCAGCAATGTTCGCACGCAACTGATTATTGACTCATCCAAAAAAATTGACGTTTTTATGCATCATTTGCATGTACTTTGGGTGAATAATAACCAGCGCTGGTTCGTGAGAAATCACCTCAATACGGCAAATGAGATGGATGCAATTCACGCGCACTTTCCTTCTGAACTCGCACAATTTAACTCATTGCTCGTGTATGGCGTGAGTGATGTGCGCGGTAACAACGAATGCCTATACGTGTTTTTTAGTCAGCAAAACACCTTCAATGTGCAAGATTCTGTGATGGGCTTGGTCATGCCGCACATTGATAGCGTACTTCGAAAAATTCAGCATCTTGAGCCAGTTGAAGTGATTGAAGCGCTCAATATGAATGCAGAGGCCGCGGTAGATTTAAGCGCTCGCGAGCATGAAATTCTTAAGTGGGTGCGCGCGGGTAAAACCAATCAAGAGATTGGTGATATTTTATTTATCAGCCAAAACACGGTTAAAAGTCATTTAAAGCGTATTTTTACTAAGCTGAATGTCACCACCCGTGCGCAGGCGGTGGGCAAAATTTTAAATTAAAACAAGTGTTTTGAGGCGTTATTTTAAACCTCAAAATCACATTAAAATTACCCGAGAAAATTTTTATGCTCTGCGAGCCTTTATTTATAAGGCTCACAGAGCATCGAAAAAGGTTGGCGCATAATTCAGCCAATTTGATTCATTTTTTTCTGCTTTTCGCCAATGTGGGTTTCGCCACGCTTTTTCGCTAACTGTACCTGCTTTTGTCGCTCCATGAGCGCGGCACGTTTTTCGGCGGATATTTTGTCATAGCAGTGCGGGCATGAGATTCCCGCGGTATATTGTGGGCTCTGCAACTCTTCTTTTGAAAGTGGCATACGGCAGGCATAGCATTGGTCGTAATCGCCAACTGCCAGGCCATGCTTTACGCCCACGCGCTGGTCGAACACAAAGCACTCGCCTTGCCATAAACTTTCTTCTTCTGGCACGGTTTCTAGGTATTTTAAAATGCCGCCTTGCAGGTGGTAGACCTCTTCAAAGCCTTGCGCCATCATAAAAGAAGAGGCTTTTTCACAGCGTATGCCACCCGTACAAAACATCGCGACTTTTTTGTTTTTGGTTATATCGAGATTTTTGGCGACAAATTCAGGAAACTCTCGAAAAGTGGTGGTTTTGGGGTCAACCGCGTTTTTGAATGTGCCTATGTGCACTTCGTAATCATTGCGCGTATCCAGTAACACAACGTCTGGGTCACTGATAAGTGCGTTCCAGTCTTCGGGCTTTACATAGGTGCCAACTTGCTTGGTAGGGCTAACGCTGGGCACACCCATAGTGACGATTTCTTTTTTGAGTTTTACCTTCATACGGTAAAACGGGTGTTCATCGGCGTATGATTCTTTATGCTCCAAATCTGCAAATCGTTGCTTAAATAAGGCATCATTTTTAAGATAATCAAGCACTTGATGAATGTCTTCTGCCAAACCGGCAATGGTGCCGTTTATGCCTTCTTCAGCCAGTAGCAGCGTGCCTTTGATGTGATGTTGCTGGCATTTTGCCAATATCGGGGCCTGCAAAGATTGATAATCTGGCAAGCTGACGAATTTATATAAGGCGGCGGTGAGGTATTGGGGCATGAAAAGCAAACTTTAGGTTGAAAGCGCACATTTTACCACTCGGCTGCAATTATCTTGATGAAAATACCAGAATTTCGCCACGCCCATCACAAGCTAAATCGCCAGCGTAGCGTTGTACCCGATGAGATTGAATGGTGTTAAACATGGTTGGAAGCGTAGTGAACGCGCGAAATAGCAATGCTAAAAAGGGCAGCGTGTGTGTGCCGCAGTTTTGCATGGTTGCATGCAGTTTAGGTGTTTGGGTTAAAAGAATGGTGCCGCGCTTCATGGCAAAGCCTACATGTTTGCCTAGCGTGCCGTAAACACCAATGGTGCCAGCAATCATGCGGCTTGCACAGTAGTCGCCGGCGTTGCCATCTATCAGGATGAGGCCGCGGCGCATTTGGTCACCTAGGCGATCGTTGGCGCACCCTTTGACGATAATAGTGCCGCCTTGCATGTTGGCGCCAAGATAATCACCGCAATCACCTTCAACCACAATCGTGCCTATGGTCATGTGGTGGCCGATATAGTCTAGCTGTGCAGTGGCATTGTTAAAATGGATAGTTTGTACATCGTCACCTGTAACTTCAAAAAAATCAGCCACTTTAGGGGCATTTTTTTGTGATGAAAGCGGGATGTTCTTAATTTCAGCAATGGTTAAATTCGCCAGAAGATTCGGCGTGAGTTGCCGGCAATCCAGTTTGCTGGCTGGTGATTTTTTTAAAGTAAAGGTGAGGGCGCTCATGATGTTTTTTCACTCAAAATATCATGCAACTTAAATAAATGCGGGCCTAATTTACCGCCGTAATTGCCGGCAGAAATGCGCCCTACGCCACTTGCTACGCCCAAATTACAAATAGCTTGAATGCCAACCCGCATGGATTCAGCAATATCCTCAAATGTCAGCCCATCGATCACAATTTCCATCACGCTTTCAATCTCATCGCTGAGTTCAGTTTTAACTAAGCCTTTTAATGTGGGGCAAAAGGCATCGTTGGTGGATGCGAACATTTTAGGGTATTTACTGCCGACTTTTGAGCCGCTACGCACCACACCGCCGGGAAATGGCATGATGACATTGGGCACTTGCTTCATGGCTTCAACAGCGGTTTCGGCGGCTGCAAGCGCAGCGGGCTGCGAAGTGGCCAAAATGAGAAAATTACCGCCACCAATGGCGCGCACCATGCCAGTGGTTTCTTGGGTGAGAAACTCCCCATCCATCACTGGAATGCGCCAGTAACGAATGCCGTTGATGAGTTTGGAAGTCTGATAGCCATCTCCAAAATAGCGTAAGTGCTTGCCTAAGCTGATGTTGTCTTCACTGGTAATGCCTGCAAATGCAGCGGCTGTAGGGCAGGTGAGGATGCACTGCCCCATACGTGTTTCTAGCTGTTGCATCAATACTTTGCTGCCCATGGCAAACATGAGTACGCTTACGCCGGGCCGATTGTCAGGGGTTTCGTTCGCGGACAGTTCACGCTCAATGCCCGCTTCAACGCCACAACCAATCACACTGGCGGCAAAGCCTGTCATGGCGTTAGCGGCATGATAAGCCCATATGAGGTTTTGCGCGGTGATGATAATCCGCGTGCCGCGCATATTGAATGCTTCAGCAAAAGTATCATCAATCTGTATGCCGTTTATTAACATAAATTAGGCTTTTTCATCCCCCGTCAT
>JAKQTB010000114.1 GCA_029569495.1 Pseudomonadota bacterium
AGGGTTTTTAACACCGACTTTGCTCATACTCTGCAAAATCTTACCTGGCATTGAACCGATATAAGTTCTTCTGTGACCTCGAATTTCAGATTCATCACGCACACCACCCAGCGCCATACGTACAAACTTGCGATTAACGGCTTTTGCAATGCTCTGACCCAGTGAGGTTTTACCAACGCCAGGTGGACCAACCAAGCAAAGAATAGGCGCCTTAATTTTATCTACACGCTGTTGAACAGCAAGGTATTCTACAATACGCTCTTTTACTTTTTCCAAGCCATAATGGTCATCGTCCAATATTTTTTCAGCAGCCAATAAGTCTTTGCTTATCTTCGTTTTTTTCTTCCACGGAAGATTGATAAGCGTATCAATATAATTGCGAACAACCGAAGCTTCGGCCGACATCGGCGACATCATCTTTAATTTTTTAAGTTCACTCGCTACTTTAGCAAGCGCCTCTTTTGGCATATGTGCATCTTGGATACGCTTTTCAAGCTCATCCATTTCAGCATTTTCATCCTGTTCACCCAGCTCCTTTTGAATGGCCTTAACTTGCTCATTCAAATAATATTCCCGTTGGGTTTTTTCCATTTGGCGCTTCACACGGCCACGAATTCGTTTTTCCACTTGAAGTATATCTATTTCACCTTCCATCAGGCGAAGCAAGTGCTCTAACCGTTCAGCAACGCTAAACATCTCAAGCACTTTTTGTTTTTCATCAAGTTTTAACGTGAGATGTGCAGCAATCGTATCGGCTAAGCGACCCGCATCATCAATCGTAGCCAGGGAAGTGAGAATTTCAGGAGGAATTTTTTTATTCAATTTCACATATTGATCAAACTGTGCAAACACAGTACGCATAAGCGCTTGAATTTCAATGTCGTCCACTGACTCTGCTATCAGTTCAACGTGTGCGGCAAAGCACTCTTCTGTTTCAGTAAAACCAGAAAACTTAGCGCGCTGTACGCCCTCAACTAGTACTTTTACTGTGCCGTCAGGCAATTTAAGCATCTGTAGCACTGTGGCAACAGTTCCTACTTCATACAAGTCTTCTGCGCTCGGCTCATCTTTGTTGGCTGATTTCTGGGCAACCAATAGAATTTGCTTATCACCCTCGGAAGCAATCTCCAATGCTTTCACAGACTTTGTGCGCCCCACAAACAAGGGAATGACAAGGTGTGGATATACAACTACGTCACGCAACGGCAACACTGGTAACATACCAGTTTCAGCGCTAAATAAAGGTAAAGTTTTTATCATGAAGACTTCCAAATTAAGCTAAAGTTATAAGCTATCAATGCCTACACAACAAATAATGGGGTTAAAGGCCTCGCCTTCAAGCCCCATCTAAGATGAAATAACAACTGTTTTTACTATCGCTAACCCACTGCTTCTTCAGCAGGCTTATCAGAGTAAATCAAAAGTGCAGGTGAATCACCACGAATGACGCCATCATCAATGACAACTTTAGTGAGATTTTTTAGAGAAGGCAACTCATACATAATTTCAAGGAGAGAGTGCTCTAGGATTGAGCGCAATCCGCGTGCACCGGTTTTACGCTCTAACGCTTTTTTAGCAATCAAGTGAAGCGCTGACTCCCTAAACTCTAACTCAACACCCTCCATTTTAAAGAGCTTAATGTACTGTTTGGTGAGTGCGTTTTTAGGTTCAGTAAGAATTGTCATCAATGCGGATTCATCAAGCGACTCCAGCGTAGCAACGACTGGCAGACGACCAATAAACTCAGGAATCAAACCAAATTTGATTAAATCTTCAGGCTCTACATCACGTAATACATCACCCACCTGTCGACTATCGTCTTTACTTTTTACTTCCGCACCAAAACCAATGCCACCCTTTTCAGAACGTAGCCGAATGACTTTTTCCAAGCCATCAAAAGCACCACCGCAAATAAATAGGATATTAGTTGTATCCAACTGCACGAATTCCTGATTAGGGTGTTTACGCCCGCCCTGTGGTGGTATTGAAGCCACTGTACCTTCAATAAGTTTCAGCAGCGCTTGCTGCACACCTTCGCC
>JAKQTB010000141.1 GCA_029569495.1 Pseudomonadota bacterium
TGCTTCGCATCGTCTAGCTTGCTTTGTTTAGTAGTGCTACGTATCCAGTTACCGCCAACTTTATACCTAACAAACCATATTGGCGTTGTCGGGCGCTTATAAAGCGTAGCTTTGCCTTCAAGTATATGTACTGTGTGGGGTGCTTTTTGTGGCATAAGTTACGCTCCAAAACGACTGTTTAAAGTATAACTTACAACTGTATATCCGCTGTAAATATTGCGCAACGACTGTGCAACGCGAATTTAAGGCAAAAAAAATGACTCACTTTACGTAAGTCATTGATTTTATTGGTGCCCGGAGCCGGAGTCGAACCGGCACACGCTTACGCGCGAGAGATTTTAAGTCTCTTGTGTCTACCAATTTCACCACCCGGGCTAAGGGTGATATTTCTATCTCATACAGCACTTCTATTGCGGCGCGTATTCTACCACTTTATGCAAAAATACTGCACAATATTTGGAGGCGCGAACCAGAGTCGAACTGGTCTAAACGGCTTTGCAGGCCGCGGCATAACCGCTTTGCTATCGCGCCATTTTCGTAAATGCAATTACATTGGCTACTTTAGTTATTAGCTTAAACTAAAACGGCGAAAGCATAGATACTTTCGCCGTTGTATGCCATTTTAACCAATTTATGAAATAGTTACGTATCATAAATTTTAAATTCTTGGAGCGGGAAACGAGACTCGAACTCGCGACCTATACCTTGGCAAGGTATCGCTCTACCAGCTGAGCTATTCCCGCGTCGTTAAGACAGGCGCCATTATAGCGATTTTCACAATACCGTCAAGACTAAAACGCGATAGTTGATACTTATTTATTTTGTTTTATTTCGCCTTAATTTGCGGTAAAGCGATTTTTAAGTAATAAGCCATTGATAGCAATGTTAAAAATGCGGCCACGAGAATTAAGACATTGCCAACAACTTTTGTTGGGAAAACGCCTAACTCACCTAAATCAATATTATCCCAATAAAGCAAAAGCAAAATGGCTAACATCTGTGCAGTTGTTTTAATCTTGCCTATCGTCGCCACGCCAACGCTACTGCCCTGCCCTTGCCCGGCCATCCATTCACGCAGGGCGCTAATCGCAATTTCTCGACCAATAATAATCAATGAGACAATTTCACCGACTCGATCAAATTTAATCAGCACAATCAGCGCGGCAGCCACCATCAACTTATCGGCAACGGGGTCTAAAAACGCACCAAAAGCTGAGGTTTGATTCAATTTGCGCGCCAAATAGCCATCCAACCAATCGGTAATCGCTGCAATCGCAAAAATAGCCGTTGCGGTCACGTTAACCAAATGTGACGGCTTTAACCCCAATTGATGTAAATTATCTGGCCAGTAAAAAGCACCAACAAACACGGGGATTAACAAGATACGCAACCATGTAAACATGGTAGGAATATTCATCTTCATTTACTGCACCCACACTTCAAAACGGCCTGCCACTAATGAAACTCCCCATATATTTTCTCTGCCAGGCTTAGGCTAATGCCATCCACTTGACTCAGTTCGTCAATACTAGCATTTTTTACGCCGTCTAAGCCACCAAAACGCGTTAAAAGCGCTTTACGGCGTTTTGCGCCAACGCCTTCAATATCTTCTAAGCTAGACTGCAAACGCGCTTTAGCACGCTTTGCACGATGCCCAGTGATGGCAAATCGGTGCGCCTCATCTCGGATTTGTTGTAGAAGATGCAGGCCTTTGTTATCTTTTTCTAAATTGAGCATTTCACCGGTGTCTGAAAATATCATGGTTTCAAGCCCAGGTTTTCGTGCTTCACCTTTGGCGATGCCCACCAGCAAGATATCTTCTAAACCCACTTCAGCCATCACTTCGACAGCAACACTTAATTGGCCTTTGCCACCGTCAATAAAGATTAAATCTGGCCGCACGCCCTCCCCTGCCGCCACTTTTTTATAGCGGCGTGTCAAAACATCGCGCATAGCTGCGTAATCATCACCTGGCGTAATGCCAGTGACGTTATAACGCCGATATTCGCTATTTTGCATGTCGCCCCGGTCAAATACTACGCAGCTCCCAATGGTTGCTTCGCCCATGGTGTGGCTAATATCAAAACACTCAATACGCTCAGTGCTTTCAGGCAAATGCAGTGCTTCACGCAAGGCTATTAACTTCGCGTCTTGATTTGCTGAAGTTGCTGCACGTTGCCCCAGCGCTAATTCAGCATTGGTTTGCGCCATTTTTAGCCATACGCGCTTATCGCCGATTGGGTTGGTGTTAATTTTAACTTTACGACCTGCTTGCTGACTTAAGACTTCTTCAAGCACAGCGGTTTCAATTTTAATACCAATCACAATCAACGGTGGCGTATTCTGCGCGGTGTAATGTTGTGCTAAAAAGGCAGACATACTCGCTTCTAGCGTTTCGCCGTCTGAATTTTTTGGCATATAACTTCTATCGCCCAAATGCCGCCCGCCGCGGATCATCACCAAATTAATGCAATGCTGGCCTTGCAATTCTGCACAGGCAACCACATCGGCATCGGATACATTAAAGTCACTCACAAACTGCTTGGCTTGCACTTGCCGAAGCGCTTGCATGCGGTCACGAAACACCACAGCCATTTCATATTCTTGATTCGCCGCTGCGGTATTCATTTGCTCACCTAGCGCATTGATAACCTCATTGGTTTTGCCCTGCAAAAACATGGCGGCCTGATGCACATCATTTCGATAATCTTCATCTGAAATCAAGCCCACACACGGCGCGGTACAGCGCTCTATCTGATGCTGCAAACAAGGGCGGCTACGGTTGGCAAACACGGTGTTTTCACATGTACGCAGTTTGAATACTTTTTGCAAAAGCTGAATACTTTCGCGCACGGCCACTGAATTGGGAAAAGGCCCAAAATACTGGTTACCTTTACGCTGTGTGCCACGATGAAACGCCAAGCGCGAAAATTGGTCACTCGTCAGCGTAATATACGGGTAAGACTTATCATCGCGAAACAACACGTTATAACGTGGCATTAAGCCTTTAATCAGGTTATTTTCCAGCAATAAAGCTTCTGCTTCATTGTGCGTGACGGTAGTCTCAATTTTGACAATATTACTCACCATCATCCGCGTGCGCGGGCTAGGCAAGTTTTTATTAAAGTAACTTGAAACGCGCTTTTTGAGGTCTTTGGCTTTGCCCACATAAATCACCTCATCTGTGGCGTTAATCATACGATACACGCCGGGCAGGTTTGGCAGATTCTTTAAAATAGGCTTTGGATCAAACATGGCAATATTTTAACACCAGCAGCATCATTCCACGCCATCGGTGAAATGATGCGCCATTGAGCAATTTAGACTTACTCGTCGAGCAGCTTTCCGCCTATCGCCCAATCCTCATAAGACACTTCTTCAAAGGTAATGTAGGTATAAGATTTCGGCTTATGGGTAACGCGTTCCAAAGTTTCAGTAAACTCTTTGGCGATTTGCGCTTTTTGTTCTTTGGTCACATTTCCTGCAAGTTTTACATTGACGTAGGGCATAATGTTCTCCTGTAAAAATTAGTGGTGGTATTTAGTTGCTTTTCCGTGCATGGTACGCCAAATATCGCGTATCAGATTTAAGGTAAACACTAGCAAAAGCAGTGAAATGAGCAGCGATAAAATCGGGTCAATCAGCATCCAACCCGTAAAGTAAATCACAACCCCTGCCGCAACGGCCGCTATCGAGCCTAACAAATCCCCTATTACATGCAAAAATGCTGCGCGGTTATTCAAGGTTTCTGCATGGTGCACGGCCTGATGGTGCAACTGCTTGGCAACGATTAAATTCACAATCAAACCAAGGGTTGCAATGATGGTTAGCCCCGCGCCTTGCACGATATGCGGTGTTTTAAATCGTGCAATGGCTTCAAACACCACATAAGCAATCACACCCAGCATGGTGATGGCATTAAAAATAGAAACGGCTAACTCTACATAACTCACCCCTGAGTGATGCCTTGCCACTTTGGGTTTTTTAGAAAGTATGCCTGCGAGCCACGCTAGGCCGAGTGCAGTAACATCGGTAAACATGTGGCCAGCATCACTTAATAATGCCAAAGAACCCGTGTACCAACTGCCAACTGCCTCAACAATTGCAAAAGTAAAAATCAGTATAAATGGAATCAGGTAGTGGTCATGATCATCATGGTCGTCGTGGTCATCATGTGCATGTTGGCGTGGATTTGTCATAGGTGAAATGCTAACCGAAAAGTGAGTTTGTTGAGCATTTTTATCGCGAAAAAATGTTTGGTCTAGAAGCTAAAGCTATAATGTCGCCATTCAATATTTTTTAGCAGACTTTATGCTTAGTTACCGTCACGCCTTCCACGCAGGCAACCATGCCGATGTACTTAAACACTACGTGCTGACGCTGGTGCTGGCTTACATGAAGCAAAAAGATAAGCCGTTTTGGTATATTGATACCCATGCAGGCGCTGGCTTGTACAGTTTAACGAACGGCTACGCCACGCAAAATGCAGAGTTTGAGCAAGGTATTGCCAAACTGATGGCGGCGCAACACTTGCCGCAACCACTGGCTGACTTTGTTACTCTAATTAAAAGCCACAATTTGAACGCAAATGCGCTTCAGTTTTACCCCGGTTCACCCATCATTGCGCAAGGCTTTTTGCGTGCTGATGACAAAATGCGGCTGTTTGAATTGCACCCAAATGACTGCAAACTGTTGATTGAAAATTTTAGAGGACAAGTCAAGCAAGTCAAAATTGAAATGCAAGATGGTTTTAACGGCATTAAAGCTTGCCTGCCGCCACCGCCACGTCGTGCAGTGATTTTGATAGATCCGCCATATGAAAATAAACAAGATTACCAGC
>JAKQTB010000145.1 GCA_029569495.1 Pseudomonadota bacterium
CATCTACCGTTGGCTAAATTTCGCACTGAAACAGAATAAGCACCCAGCCACCCTAAATATAAAACCCCACTTAACTCCAAAGCAAATTGCTGATAAGCCTTATCGTTACCTTTTTCAAATTGAAACAAAGCATGCCCTGCAAGCCCAAGCAGTAAAATGCTAATGCTCAAAGCAGCAAATTGAAACCCGAAGAAATGGCGCAGTCCAAGCAAAACCAATACGCCAACAATCACGAGCCAAACAGCAACCTTTAAATCAGCTTTATGTAGAATTTGGGCATATTCATAAGCACCAAGACCTAAACAGAAAGTTAAGAATACGAGTAAAGGGATGCCCCCAAAATAAAATGCCAGCAACGATACAGGCACAAAAATAAGCGAGCTGATAAGGCGTTGTTTAAACATAAGCTCGCTTATAACTGTTCACTGATTTTGCCAAAACGGCGTTCACGGCCAGCATAGTTTTCAAGTTCTGTTTGCAGCGCTTTTTCATCAAAATCCGGCCAATAGGTTTTGGGAAAAGACCATTCCGCATAAGCCGCCTGCCAAATCATGAAGTTGCTCGTGCGTTGTTCACCAGAAGTGCGAATGATCAAATCAGGGTCAGGAATTTCCGCAGTAAAAAGTGAGGCACTCAGCCTTTCTTCGTTAATATCTTCCGCAGCGACACCTTCCGCAATCAATTTTCGAACAGCGCAAACAATCTCATCTCTCCCACCGTAATTAAAGGCGATAATCACATTAATACGCGTGTTATCCTTGGTAAGCTCAATCGCGTCTTCAACTTTCTTTTTTAAAAGTGGCGATAACCCATCCAAATGGCCAATATGCAAGAGACGCGCGTTCTCCTTATGCAAATCGCTCACCTCGTTGTCGATGAATTCAGCTAATAAATCCATCAAGCCACTTACTTCTTCAGCGGGTCGTTTCCAGTTTTCCGTCGAAAAAGCGTAAAAACTGATGTATTTCACGCCAGCATCTGCCGCTGCGCTAATAACCCGGCGCAAATTTTTGGTGCCGGCGCGATGACCTAATGAGCGTGGCAAACCGCGTTCGTTTGCCCAACGTCCATTACCATCCATAATGATGCCAACATGTCTTGGCACGCCCTTAACAGGCTCAGCTTCTGCCATCAGCTAAAACTCCATAATTTCTTTTTCTTTACGGTCACCAATCACGCTAACTTCATCAACGTATTCATTGGTAACCTTATTGAATTCCTCTTCAGCACGTTTTAGTTCATCTTCAGAAATGAGTTTTTCTTTTTCGAAGTCTCTTAAATCCTTCAAAACATCACGGCGCACATTTCGCACAGCCACACGCGCCTCTTCAAGGCGATTGTTGACCTGCTTCACCAAATCGCGGCGGCGTTCCTCAGTAAGTGGGGGCAAGTTTAAGCGAATAACTTTGCCATCATTGTTTGGCGTTAGGCCTAAATCTGATGCCAAAATAGCGCGCTCAATCATCTTCAGTGATGAGCCATCAAAGGGTCGAATAAGCAGTTGACGCGATTCGGGTACGCTAATTGTAGCTAACTGAATGAGAGGCACATTGCTTCCATAATACTCAATTTGTAGCTTTTCAACCAAGGCTGGTGACGCGCGGCCTGTGCGAATGCCCAAAAGGTCTTCTTCCAACACATCCAATGCGCTTTGCATGCGCGTTTTTGCTTCTTTTAACAGGTCGTCTATCATAAGAACCTCCTCTTCTTAATTCAGTTGATACTCTATTTTACAAGATACGCAACAATTGCGCGAGTGTATAGCCTTTAGTATACTTGTTAAATAGTTATACACTGCTTCAAAGGAGTTTACAATGAGCCAAATTACCCACATTATCAAACGTGACGGAAGTAAAGTAGGCTTTACGCCAAACCGAATTGCCAACGCGATTTATCGCGCCTCAGTGGCTGTTGGAAACCGTGACCGAGAAGCAGCCAATGCCGTCTCCCTTCAGGTGGTAGATGCCCTAAAAAAACAATTGCAACCTGGAGAAATCCCCACCGTAGAAATGGTTCAAGATTTGGTTGAGCAGAAACTCATCGAAAACAATTACGCCGCGGTGGCCAAAGCCTATATTCTCTACCGTAACGAACGCGCTCGCCAACGCGCCAAGCGCTTTGACCGCGACAGCATGCCTTCTGGCAACATTCCCTGGCATAAACTTTGGCAATCATTGGATTGGGCGGTTTCTCACGAAGTACACACCACCCGACACCTAAACCAAAAAAACCGGGATGGCCATTTTCACGAGGTCGTCACCGCTGCCGAAGCCGCCTATTTTGAAGACGTTGAAAACGCGGCAAATCTCATCCTCCAACGCAAAGACGAAATACGCATGGTCTTCGTGGTTGGTCCCAGCTCAAGCGGCAAAACGACCACCACAACAATCATTGGCGAACACCTCGCTCGCCAGGGTTTCAAACTTAAAACGCTCAACATTGACCATTATTTCTTTGACCTTGAGTTACACCCTAAAGATGAATTTGGTGACTATGACTTTGAAACACCTCAAGCGCTCAACCTGAGTTTAATCAACCAACATCTGGTCGAGCTTTTCGACGGTAAAGAAGTCCTCATCCCCTTTTACGACTTCAAAACAGGCAGAAGCCACCCCAACCACACGCCCATGCACCTTGAAGAGCATGAAATCGTGCTCATCGATAGCTTGCACGGTCTTCACCCTGATATGACCGCCGATATTGACGACTCGCTTAAATTCAAGCTTTACAT
>JAKQTB010000148.1 GCA_029569495.1 Pseudomonadota bacterium
TGCCAAACGTTGCAATATTTATGGCTATTAATTTCCATTCAACTTTGTTGTAGGTAGGGATGAAAATGTATGTCTGAAAAGTGCGTTTTAAATTACTTTATTTTGCCGAGCAAAAGAATATGCTCTGGAAGCCTTTGTTTATAAGGCTTCCAGAGCATCGAAAAAGGTTGGGCTTAAAATTACGCTTAAAACAATAAAAAAATACCGATTTTAATGGCGTTAAACGCAGTAAAAATTCAGGCGATTTTTACCAAGATTTCAGCACAATAGCCTCAGTATCTAAATCTTTGCAGTCTTCGTTATCGCATTGGGCTACTTTTTTCCACTCGTTCGGAAACGGCATTTTATTTTCAGGCAGTGCCGCACCATCAATGCCAAAACCAAGGGTGAAGACAACGGCACCATTTTTTACCGTAAAGGCTTTGGTTTCTTGAGCCACGGTCTTCATAATGTTGGCGACTTCTGGCGCGACCTCATCATCGGTATCGACCCAAGCTTTGATTTTGCCATCTTCACGCACGGCCATGACCAAAAACCCCCAAGTCGGTTTAGTGGTGAGCGCTGCAAGTTTTTGGTTAATCGTCACTTCAACTTCTTTTACATAGCGGTCCATTTCATCTACGCCATCCATTTTGTTGAGGATGGTGTTTTTGGGCTGCATTAAATAAATTTTTAAATATTCCGCATTGGCTGCGTTACATGCAAGGGGTAAAAGTAGGGCGAGCATTGCGAGAAATTTCATTTTATGGTCCTTTATATGTGGGTAAGGCGTTAAATTAGGTCATTTAAAAAGTCAATATTGCTGTGTATTACAGTGCTAAGGTAAAACTTTTTACGGACTTAACATTCTTCTTTACAGCCAAGTAATTGGCTGTACTCTTGCGCGAGCTCTTTATTGATATTGCTGATTGCGACATGAATTTCATGCACAGTTGATTTGTCACCTGCCGATTGAGCAATAACGCCTAACCGGAAAAGCGCGTCCGTATTGCTGGCGTCCAACGCAACAGATTTTTGGTAAGACTGTTTTGCTTCGTCAATTTTGAACAGATTTTCTTGAGCTTCGCCCAGCGCGTACCAAGCATCGGAGTTTTTAGGTTCAGCGACTACCCAGTTTTGCGCTACTTCAGCCAGTTTAGGCCAATCTTGGTGTATTTCTGGTAGCGCCACTTGCATGAAGAAAGGCTTTTTATTGTCATATTCTTCCCAAAATGTTTTACCGACGATGGGAAATGTTGTCTCAACAGGTTGTTTTTCTAAATCTGCCAGCCATTCAATCGGTAGTGAATAAAAATACGCTGGCCTGCCTGGTGTTTTAAAGGTATTAATGCCAAGTAAATTACCTTCAAGGTCAAAAATACCGCTACCGCTTGCCCCCATCAGAAATTTTGCACTGCTTCTAATGACATGGCCGCCGTCAAACATATAGGTCGCTTTAACTGCGCCCGCTGAAGTTAAAGGGTTAGGTACACCGTTAGAATGCCCCATGGAAAGTATCTCTTGACCACGTTTAATGTTGTCCCACTTACCAAGCGGTGCTGGGTTGAGCGGCAGGGTTGAGGTGGTGACTAAACATAAATCGCGCCAGCGGTCAGCCCTTACTGATTCAATAGGGTAAGAATCTTCGCCACGGGCTACCCACGGCTCTTTTGTACTGCGAAAAATATGACAATTGGTAATGACAGTATTTTTTGCAACCACAACACCTGAACCATATGATAGACCGCCACTTGCGTTATAGCCGCGTATCATGACGACAGACTGTAAGGCTTTGAGAATTTTTTCTTGTTCAAGGGCCAGCGCGGGCGCAACATTGCTGACTAATACGACGAGCAGGGCGAATCTACGCATAGAGATCTCCAAAGTATTGAATTATTTATTTTTTATATTAAACGTATAAAATGCAATTTTTTGCATAAATTCGCCGTAAGGCGTAAACGTTTGTTAAATGACTTTGGACGTGAATGTTAGTTCAACAGTCGTTGATAATTCAGTATTTATCACAGGGCATCGCCAGTACCTGATTTGCTGTTAAAATTAAACGTTTAATTTAAGCAAAGCTTCCTGTGTTCGTTACTTTTCCTAACAGTAAATATCAGCTTTACCAGCCTTTTCCGCCTGCTGGTGACCAGCCGCAAGCGATTGATAAGCTTACACAAGGCATTGAAAGTGGGCTGAAGTTTCAAACCCTGCTGGGCGTTACGGGGTCTGGCAAAACGTTCACCATGGCCAATGTGATTGCGCGTACCGGTCGCCCGGCCATTGTCATGGCGCCCAACAAAACACTTGCAGCACAGCTATATAGTGAATTCCGCGAGTTTTTCCCCAACAATTCGGTGGAATATTTTGTCAGCTATTACGATTATTATCAGCCTGAAGCCTACGTGCCTTCACGCGATTTATTCATTGAAAAAGACTCCAGTATCAACGAGCACATTGAACAGATGCGCCTTTCGGCCACAAAAGCACTTTTAGAGCGCGAAGACAGCATTATCGTTGCCACTGTTTCGGCCATTTATGGCATTGGCGACCCCGTGGATTATCATGGCATGGTGTAGCACGTGCAGCAAGGCGAAAAAATGGCCCAGCGCGATATGA
>JAKQTB010000017.1 GCA_029569495.1 Pseudomonadota bacterium
GGCAATGCGACCCTGTTTGTTGGCGGGGCCGGCCAGCGGAACCATCGTGCGGTCTTTGAAAACAAAATCGGCAACCTCAATCACATCGCCAACCGCGTAGATATCGGGGTCGGAGGTGTGCAGGGTATCATCCACCACAATGCCGCCGCCGCCTGAAATCACAAAGCCGTCACGATTAGCGTCATAGGTGCGTGATGCCTTATCAGGCGTTTCATTATATTTACTGCTAAGTGCGCCCATCGCATCAAACATAAATGACAATGTCCAGTGCTCCTCTTCTGCACCTCCTGCAAAAATAATGTCTTGTTTGCCTAGCTGAATTTGCTCAACACCCGCGCCAATACAATGTGCGCTGGTTGAACAAGCTGAACTGATACCGTAATTAATCCCTTTGATTTTTGCGCCCGTCGCCAAACAGGCAGACACACCACTCGCCATGGCTTTTGTCACCATATATGGCCCAACGCGGCGCACGCCTTTTTCACGCAGTGTATCAATGCCCTCCATTATACTTTCATGCGAAGCCCCGCCAGCGCCCACAATCAAACCCGTACGCACATTTGAAACCTGCTCTTCTGGCAATTGCGCATCGGCAATCGCCTCTTGCATGGCCAGCCACGCATAGGCATGGCCTTTGGCCATAAAACGCATTAACTTGCGGTCAATCAACTCTTCCACTTTCAAATTATTGATTGAGCCCGCCACATGCGAGCGCAAGCCCATAGCAGCGTATTCTGGTTGATAAGTAATGCCTGACTTGCCTGCTTTCAGGCTTTCTAACACTTCCCCTTTGTTATTGCCCAAACTTGAAACAATTCCAAACCCTGTAATCACGACACGACGCATTTCGTGCTCCTTAAATACTTTATTCTTATACTAAGATACTAACGTTTGCGAAACCAGCAAACTGCCAGCTTAAAAATTATCTGTGCGGGTAAATAAACCTACGCGTAAATCATTGGCCACATAAATCTCGCGGCCATCTAAACTCATGGTGGCATCGGCCACACCCATCACCAATTTACGCATAATCACGCGTTTTAAATCAATGGTATAGGTTGCCATTTTAGCGGTTGGCAACACTTGGCCGGTAAACTTTACCTCGCCCGCGCCCAGCGCACGGCCACGGCCCGGCCCGCCAGACCAACCTAAATAAAAGCCCACCAATTGCCACATCGCGTCCAATCCCAAACAGCCCGGCATCACCGGGTCACCCGTAAAGTGGCAATCAAAAAACCATAAATCCGGCTTAATATCAAGCTCGGCAATAATTTGCCCCTGCCCATATTTACCGCCCTCAGACGTAATGCTCACTATACGGTCAAACATCAACATCGGTGGCAAAGGTAATTGCGCATTGCCCTCGCCGAACATCTCCCCACGTCCGCACGCTAGCAACTCTTCTTTGGTATAACTATTTTTTTGAATAGGTTTTGTCATGAAATGGATACTTTTATAATTGAAAGGCACACTTACAGTGCTATTTTCGCTGGAAAATCAATTTAACGAAAGCCCTATCTGTAAACTATTATTCAAATTAGGGGTATTTCAGCTAAATTTGTTTTTAATGCCCTAATTTTAAACGTCCTATTAAGCAAATTTATTACACTTTTTTAGCTAAAAACTTAAGTAATTTATGCACCTTAAAGCACCCTGTTATTAATCTTTAAAACCACTTAAATTCCCCCGATAAAAATTTTCTCCTCTGTAAGCCTTTATTTACAAGGCTTGCAGAGCATCAAAAAAGG
>JAKQTB010000155.1 GCA_029569495.1 Pseudomonadota bacterium
CTGGCACGCGCGCGTCAAGCACTTCAATCACCACATCGGTGAATTCCATGGTTTCTTCCGCCTTTTTGCGGGCTTGCGTCATGTGTCCCGGATACCATTGAATGGCCATATTGAAACCTTAAAAATTGGCCGCGAGTATACGTAGTGCTACGTTTAGTGGTGCGGCTTGATTGTTAAAATGCTTGAGTGATGCATTTTAACATTTTTGAGCGACGTTACTTTTGATAAATTAACGTTGTAGAGTGTCAGCGTGTTTCCGACTCGTTTAAACATTTAAAAACTAACACAATAAAATTCATTCAAATCAGTCGTGTTCGCGATGCTTGCGCCATTCCCGTTTTTTTAGTTTATATGCTTCACGCATCGCTTTGCGTTCATCATGGCTCATGTCTTTGTAGCGTTCACGAACCATTTCTTTTTGTTCAGGCGGTAGGTTTTTCCAGCGTTCGCGCAATGCCTTGCGCTCATCAGATGGCAGTTTTTTAAACGCGCGCATTTGCTCTTTCACCACTTCTTTATCTTCAGGTGAAAGATTTTGATAGTGGTGCAGTCTTTCTTGAATATGCGCACGTTGTTCCGGGTCCATCGCACCCCATTTTTCAGCACCTTTGCTTAAGCGCCGTTGGCGTTCAGCCGGCAACGTGCCCCAATTTTCTTTTATAGCACCTAAGGTTTCTTGTTGCTGGGCACTTAGGTTTTCCCAAGCGATGCCTTCTGCATCGTCTGAATGTGCCAGCGCGGTCAATGACATCAAGCTGATGACTAAACTCAGTGTGATTGCGCTAAATTTTAATCGGGAATTAAATCGTTTATGCATGTGACAACCTATCAAATGGGTCATTTTTTACTAAAAAAATCATTTTCTCACCTCGGCAGACGTTGTTTTCGCTTGGCCAACTTGTTTGACGCTTGGTTTGTTTTTTGGGGGATTGGTGCCAACTTGTGTAACGGCTTCTTTGATTGAATCAGTATCTTCGGCATCAAATTCGCCAAGCAACTCGATTAAATCGAGCGGAATTGAAGGTTCTTGCGCTTGAAGGTTGGCGGTCAAGCACAGAAAGGAGGTTGCCAGTAAAAACCTACACAGCATTCTCGGTCTCATCCATTAACATTTCATCTGCCCATAGATAAAAATCAGGGTCGCTTAGCACTTCTAAATCCTCTGGGTTATTGAGTAATTCTAAAATGGCGACTTGATTCTGATTATCCATCGATGGAATCACATTGGTAGGATTTTGAGTTTGAGGTGAACTCACCAAAAATACCGCAATGAGTGCACAAAACGCCAGTGAGGCCGCTGGCACTAGATGATTGCCACGCCAAAAATCCAGTGTTAACCATTTTGTAGGTGATATTTTTTCACTTGCAGTATTGAGTGACTGCCGGCGAATATCTGCTAAGCGTTGCCGTGTATCGGCATCAATTGCTTCTACGCTACGCGTTAGGCTTGCTTTTACTTTATCTTCAAATTGATGATTATTCATGATGTTCACCCGGTTACTGATGATGTTCTAACTGTGCGCGCAGTTTTTCTAAGGCGCGTGCATAATGTGTTTTGACGCTACTTTGCGAGCATTGCATGGCGGCAGCGGTTTCGGCAATATCCATGCCTTCCCACACCCGCATTAAAAATACTTGCTGCTGACGAAGCGGTAGCTTACTCAATGCGGTATTGAGATTGTCCATAAACTGATCATCTTGCAGTTGTAGATCGGGTGCGCTTGCATTGTTTGCGGGTTGTTGCTCAAGAAAATCTTCAGTTTCTTCATCTTCATCCCAATGAAACCAGATTCTAAAACGGTTGCGCACATTTTGGCGCCGATGCCAATCAAGTATGCGCGTTTGCAAAATGCTGTAAAACAGTGGTTTCCATTCATCTTTTGCATGCGTACTGTATTTCTGCACCAATTTAATCATGGCATCTTGCACAATATCCAACGCATCTTCACGATTACCAGTCGCAATCTGTGCGATACGAAAGGCACGGCCTTCAATTTCAGCAAGAAAATGTTGCATTAAGTGATCGACCATGTCTCAACGGGTTGAATACGCTATATTACCCTTAAAATTATAACCAAAATATTGTTGTTTACTTTTTAGCGTGATGCGCGCCGCGTCTGTCTAGGCGATGGTTAATGCGCTCACCTTTTCTATCTAAACGGTCATCAATTCGGTCGCCGCGCTCGTCAAGTCGTTGGTCGATGCGGTCGCCTTTACGTTCAAGATGCTCTGCACGCTTATCATGGCCGTGGGTACGGGCTTTATCTGCTCTTTTGTCATGGCGGTGTTCAATGCGGTCGCCACGTCTGTCTAAACGGTCTTCAATGCGGTCGCCACGTTGGTCTAATCTATTTTCAATGCGGTCACCGCGCTGGTCTAAGCGATGGTCTCTATCGGCCAGAGCACTAAAAGAACTGGCAAGTGCCACGAGGGTGCTGGTAAGCATGATTATTTTTTTCATGTTGATTTCCTTTGTTAAGTTTACGCGGGTGCTTAAATCTACGCCCTTATTCAACAAAACGCAGTGGAAATTTGTTTGACGACAAACCATGAAAAGTATTTTGAATTTTGAGGCTTTTTCACGAAGTAAAAGAGCAGCTTATTTTAAATAAAAACATCAAAACCACGTCATTCCAGCGTAGGCTGGAATCCAGTCAAGGTCCAATCACCTGTGATTGACTGGCTAGAGGAGTGTTGCATATTTACATTTGTAACCTATTGATTATAAATGTAAATATAAGATATTTAACGACTATTATTTTATTCAAATATTCGTTGGCATATTGCCTGCCTAGATTCCAGCCTGCGCTGGAATGACGAGTTGGTAGCTTTTTTGAATTTTTTACAAAAAGTATTAACTACGCACGCGCTAATTTGGGTGCAGTCGCTTGCGCTTCAATCAATAGCTTTTCAATTTCAACGGCCG
>JAKQTB010000158.1 GCA_029569495.1 Pseudomonadota bacterium
TATTAATCTCCAAAGTTGAACTACTAAGGGTTGGTAAAACAGGTCTTTTTATTTGTTATTTTTGATGTTATCTCAAATTTTTAACAACTAAATATCGCCTGTTTCGTATCACATTTTCATGTGCGTACAGAACTATATTCCACAATTGTACGAATTGCAATGGTTTTGTTACATTTACTTACATTTAGTTCAAAAAATATTTTCACGCCTTATAAATACCTTGTTTTACTAGCAAATTAAAGTGCTATCATGTTATTAATTATTATTTATAATCAATAAGTAAGGTATTTTACTGCACATGACAAAAACGACTTACAATTTGTATCCGGCCATTGAGCCTTTTACTAAAAACTGGTTAAAAGTAGACGATTCTCACGAAATTTATTATGAAGTTTGTGGTAGCCCAAATGGGTCACCTGTTGTTTTTTTACATGGTGGACCAGGAAGCGGCTGCAACCCGACCCAGCGTCGGTTTTTTGACCCCCAATTTTATAAAATTATTCTAATTGACCAGCGCGGTTGCGGCAGAAGCAAGCCATTAGGTTCAACCAACCACAATACCACGCTTGATTTAGTGAACGATATTGAAGCGGTTCGGCAATCTCTAAATATTGAAAAGTGGTTGGTTTTTGGTGGCTCATGGGGAAGCACGCTAGCACTCGCTTACGCCATTGCCCATACCGACCGCGTAACAGGTTTGATTTTACGAGGTATATTTTTAAGCCGACCAACCGAGTTGCACTGGTTTTTGGGCGAGGTTAAAGCTTTTTTTCCTGAACAATGGCAAACCTTATGTGATTACTTGCCTGAAAATATGCGTCATAATCCAATCATGGCCTATGAGCAGTTGATATTTTCAGATGACATTAATATAAGTATCCCCGCTGCGATTCGCTGGAATGCGTTTGAAGGAAATATTATGACGCTGTTACCAAGGGCAGCCACAACAAACAATGATGCCATTGACGGCGATATTGAATTGGCGCGCGCTAGAATACAAATTCACTATATTCAACATCATTGCTTTGTGGGTGACCACGATTTACTGGCCGAGGCCCAACAAAAGCTTGCGCACATTCCCACACAAATTCTTCAAGGACGGTATGATATGGTGTGCCCGCCGATAACGGCTTGGGAGCTTTCACAAGCCATGCCACATGCGGAATTTCAACTGATAGAAGATGCAGGGCACTCTGCGATGGATGCCAGCCTGACCTCAGCCTTGGTAGCCGCTACAGAAAAGTTTAAAGCACTTTGAGATTTACAGAAGGTAGAATTGACGATTCAAGAACCCAACAATAAACCTAAATTTAGCGCCAGCCTGCAACAAGCGTTTCGCAAACCGCTGAACGCGTATGCCAGGCAGCGTTACAGCACACCTTTATTTGTTATCCATGAAATGTTAAACGCGTTTCGGCGGCATAATACGTTTGGCTTATCGGCCTCTCTGTCTTTTTACGCGATGCTGGCACTTATTCCAATGGTGTTACTGATGTTTTTCACCATCAGTCATTTAGTATTCAGTTCAGATTATGCCGTAGTGAAGCTTGCCATCATCATGGGGACTTTAGCCCCCAATTTTAGCAGCACCATCATGGTGGAAGTCTACAATGCTGCACAACATAAGGCCGTTTGGGGTGCAGCCGGCCTGTTTGTTTTATTGTGGGCCGTCACGCCGCTCGCCAGTGCCATGCGCTCAACTTTTTACACCATTGCCACGATGGTAGAGTCGCCTTCATTTATTCGTCGCAAATTAAAAGACTTAATTGCCGTTGTTGGCATGTTGCTGTTATTTTTTCTATTCACCTTTGTTGGCCTCATGCTCGAAAAAGTGATTGCGTTTTTAGCGGCCAATAATCAACTATTTCGCCATGAATTTGTGACCACAATCGCCTCATTATTGCTTACCACCTTACTCATTGCCGCCTTTTATTTTGCATTTTTTCCTGTGCGGTTATATTTAAAGCATATTTTGATTGGCGCATTGTTCACTGCTGTGTTGTGGTTATTAATGCGCCCAGCGTTTACGCTATTTTTAACGCTAAATGCATCTTACGGCTCGGTTTTTGGTAGCATGAAAAACCTTTTTATTTCTATTACCTGGCTTTACATGAATTTTATTGTGTTTTTACTAGGCACAGAACTGATAGCCATCTTGCGAAAAAAAGATGTATTGATGTTAAAAAATCTTTTTGTAGTCCCTGAGAAAAATAACGCTGAATCACAATCTAACTATTTGGCAAAATTGATGCAGCGTTTTGGTAAAACGTTTGCAAAGGATGAAGTGATTTTTAAACAAGGCGATATTGCACGCAACCTGCATTATTTAGTGAACGGGCAGGTGGCAATTGTGCGTGATGGCAAAGCAATTCGCACATTATCATCGGGCGATTACTTTGGCGAAATGGCGTTGCTGTCAAATTCCCCCACTACGGCTGACGCAATTGTCACATCAACAACTGCAGATGTGGTGGTGATTTACCCTGACAGTATTGAAACCTTATTATTAGAAGAGCCAAAAGTAGCAATGCTGTTTTTGCGCCAAATGGCCACGCGCCTGCAAACGCTCAACGCAGGCCATGCAAGTTAACAGACCATGCAAGTTAAATAGTTTTATTCTAAAATGATGTAACCGCTCAACAAAGTGATAATGAATAATGGCAAAACAACCCGCACAGTTTGAAGTACAACCCGTTTTAGGCTTATATAACTCAGGCAAGCTCGCTGAAGCTGAAGTGGCCGCAAAAAAGCTAATCAGCCAATACCCCGAAACCTTTATTCTGTATCAGGTACTAGGTCTCGCACAGGACGGCTTAAATAAATTTGACGAAGCCGTTGATAGCTATCAAAAAGCGCTGGCCTTGCAACCCAACACGCCCGACCTGCACTTTAACTTAGGCATTGCGCTCACCAACGTTGGGCGGCAAGAAGAAGCTGCTAAAAGCTATGCGCAGGCCATTAAGCTACGCCCCACCTTTTTTGAAGCCTATGCCAACTTAGGCACAATCTTGCAAAAACAAGGTAAATTAGAAGAAGCCATTAAAAATTACCAACACGCACTTAGCATTCATGAAGACCCGCGCGGGCATTTTAATTTAGGAACGGCGCTGCGCGACGAAGGCAAACTCGATGAAGCCATTACGCATTTCAAGCAAGCCATTGCGATGTTTCCAAATTATGCCGACGCACATAATTACTTGGGCGAATGCTACCGCGACCAAGGCAATATGGAAGATGCGGTTAAAAAATACTTCGACACGCTCGCACTTAACAAAAACCACCCCGGCGCCAACTACAACATGGGCGAATTTTTATATCTGGCGGGGCGCTATGATGAGGCCGTGGGTTATTTAGAGCGCTCAAAATTAGACGATTGGCAAGAGCGCGCGCTGTATTGCACCTACAAGGCTGAACATTTTGACGCCTTTAAAACCAAGCTTGAAAATATTGTGCAAACAGGCGCTAAACACAACGCACCTTTTCTACAAACGCTATCCACGCACTACGCCACCAACTTTGGGGTAGAAGACACGTACAATTTTTGCAAAAACGGCTTTGATTTTGTTTATCAAAAAAGCATTCCCGAACTTGCCGAGCCTGACAGCCAATTTTTAAAAGATTTACTGCGCGACATTGACAACACCGCCATTGAAGTGCGCGCACAAGCCATGATTATCAACGGCAGGCAGTCAGCGGGCAATTTATTTAAGCGTCCTGAAGCCTCTTTTAGAAAACTGGGCGAAATCATCAAACAAGAATTTTTAAATTATAAAAATAAATTTTCCGGGGCAGATTGCGAACTGATTAAATCATTTCCCAACGAATTAGAATTTACCAGCTCTTGGTATGTGCGCTTGCGGCGTGGCGGCTTTGTAGATAGGCACATTCACGAAGTGGGCTGGATTAGCGGCGCGGTCTATTTAGTGCTACCCAAAGACAAAAAAGACCCCGATGAAGGCTGCTTTGAATACGGTTTGCATGGCGACAACTATCCGTTGCAACATGAAAATTTTCCTACCGGCATTGCAAGGCCAAAAGTAGGGGACGTTGTCATGTTTCCTTCCTCTTTATTTCACCGCACCATTCCATTTACAGGCAATGAAGAACGCATTTGTATCGCATTTGACTTAAAACCTGAAGGCGAAATTTTTAGGCGCTCAAACTACTAACCGCGCATCCATTTTAATCAGCAAAGCGGGGCAATTTTTGCCTCGTTTTTTTTAGTTAAAAAAGCGCAAAAAAGCTCCGAGAGAAAAAAGATGCCCTGCGAGCCTTTGTTTATAAGGCTCGCAGGGCAGTCAAAAAGGTTGCGGTCTTTTTGTTGGCAAAAATAGCTTTATTTTCACTTGTAAAATACGTTGTTATGTCTTATATTTCGGCCTGAACATCATGTGAATTTTAGACTATTTAATATGTGTTGCAAAAACACAACATTCGTCATACATACCCGTTTAGCTGGCTGTTGTTTGATATGTATCAAATCACCCAAGTATCACCCTCAGTAACATTCGTCTATCAAATTTATATTTGTTTATTTCAATCAAAGGAAGTTTAAAAATGAAAAAGTCATTATTAGTTTTAGCATTAGCAGCCACTTTTGCACCAGCTTTAGCCTACGCTGAAGCAGGCGACATTGTCGTGCGTTTACGCGCAACCAATATCAACCCAAGTGAAGATAGCAGCTTGGGCAAGTACACTACTAAAGCTTATGGTCAAGGTCTTGCCGATCTCTTGTATGGACCAAACTCAGCAGGCGCAGAACTTCGCGTAGATAGCAACACAATTCCTGAGTTGGATTTATCTTACTACGTAACTAAAAACATTGCCTTAGAATTGATTTTAGCCTTAGGTACTAAACATGACGTAAGCACATCAAGCAAAGGCGGGGCTTTAAACAAAAAAGGACTAGGCGAAGTTAATTTATTGCCACCTACATTAACCGCACAATGGCACTTTATGCCAGACACAACCTTTGATCCATACGTGGGTGCAGGTGTGAGCTATGTACGCGCAATGGACAATGGTTTAACTGCAGATACCATTTTAGGTAAACAACCAATTCGTATTGACCGCAACAGTTGGGGCCCAGCGATTCAAGCGGGTTTTGATGTGAATTTGACTGATGGCTGGTTAGTTAACTTTGATGTTAAAAAAATCTGGTTTGATACGGACGTGAAATTAAATGTGAATGGTGGGGGCTGGAAAAAGATTGACAGCTTAGACATCGACCCATTGGTAGTGAGTGTTGGTATCGGTAAAAAATTCTAATATCAACCGCTAGCACTTAAAATTTTGGGTTCTCATATGAATCCAATCAAGAAATCCACCTTCGCCCCTGTGATATTTTACAGGGGCTTTTTTTGCGCCACCCATATTGCTTGGTGAAATTTTTTTGTAGGAGCGCAATTCATTGCGCGAAACCGCTATATATAAAGCACAACATCTAGCGGGTATGCTGAAAATGAATAAGATGCCTCCATGTATTAAATTCGCGCAATGAATTGCGCTCCTGTAACAGCACTGACTAATTACACCACACTTTGGTATTGTGCATCACATCCATCCAAATTGCCCAGCCGGCTGCGGCGCTTAATAACAAACCCGCCAAGCGCATACTGGTATTTTCTGTGACCCACTGGCTACCGTTTTTAAGTTTTAGCCATAACCACGGGCCCACAAATAGCGATACGCTGGTGCCTAGTGCAAAGCTCGCCATGCTAAGGGCGCCGTTTAGAGGGTTGGCATTGAGTGAGGCCACCAATAAGGCTGAATATAATAGTCCGCAAGGCATCAGCGCCCACAATATGCCCGTTAAAAAAACACCGCCCGGTAAGTGAGATAGCTGACGAACACGCGCCCAAATATTGCGCCCAAAATGCTCTACCCATATGGGTTGGCGGGCGTAAATTAGCAACACCAAACCCCATGCCAGTACCAGCACATGAAAAAATGTCCATAATGGATGCAGCGATTGTGTTTGGCCAGAAAACCAAGCCAAACTTTTCACTGAACCTGCCGCCACCGCACCCAGCGTGGCGTAGCCGAGTAATCTACCTGCATGAAACTTCCAAATTTGTAGGCTATTCGTTTGCCCATGTTGCAGGCTCGCACAGGCCGCACCGCACATGGCGATGCAATGCGGGCCGCCTGCTAGGCCCATGAATAATGTAGTGAGAATCAATGGTGATTGCATGATGCTGCTATCTTACATGATAGCGGCCAATACTGAAGCGACTGCCCGCCATAATTTAACGTTCGCCCTGCGCCTATCGAAAGACTCAGGGCGAACGGAGAGACCTAGTTAAATAATTTTACTAAAACGCGCGCGGTTACGGTCTGTTTGCAAATAGCGGTCAAACAACATGGCAATTGCCCGCACAAAAAACCAACCCATGTCAGTTACTTGCAAACCGTTTTCTTCAAGCACCACCATGCCGGTGTTTTCTTGCTCTGCCAGCAGTTCAAGCTCATTGGCGAAGTAGCTCTTAAAATCAATCATATAGGCGAGTTCAATGGCCTCGTACTGCAGTTCACCTTGGCACATAATCGCCATAATCACAGCGCGGCGCACCAAATCATCACGCGATAATGCTAAACCGCGCACAATCGGCAAGTGGCCTAAATTGATTGCATCGTAATATTCTTCAAGCGTTTTTGCGTTTTGGCTATAAGTGTTCCCCACACGGCCAATGGCTGAAACGCCCAAGCTAATTAAATCGCAATCTGGTTGCGTGCTATAGCCCTGAAAATTACGGTGCAATCTGCCCTGGCGTTTGGCCACGGCCAAGTCATCATCAGGTAAGGCAAAGTGATCCATCCCCACATACACATAGCCGGCGCGCATAAAGTCTGATAGCGCATTTGCAAGCATGGCGATTTTATCAGCTGCGGCTGGCAATTCGTAAGCATCTATACGGCGCTGCGGCTTAAAACGCTCTGGTAAATGCGCATACGCATACAACGCAATTCTATCGGGTTTTAATTCAACAATTTGTTCCAGCGTGCGTGCAAACGATGCCGGCGTTTGCTTGGGTAAACCGTAAATCAAATCCACATTCACGGAATCAAAACCCAAGCTGCGTGCGGCCGAAACCAAATCAAACACTTGTTCTGCGGGTTGAATACGATGCACGGCTTTTTGGACTTCTGCGTCAAAATCCTGTACGCCAAAACTCAAGCGATTAAACCCCAGTGACGCTAAATGCGCCAGGCGTTTTTCATCTACGGTACGCGGGTCAACCTCAATCGAGTATTCACCGCCTGGTGCAAACACAAAGCTACGCTTCAGTAGCGCCATGAGTTCAGCCAATTCATCATCTGAGAAAAATGTGGGTGAACCGCCGCCTAAGTGTAATTGCGAGATAGTTTGGCCAGCACCTAAATGTGCAACATGCAAATCAATTTCACGACTAAGATAGCTTAAGTATTCAGCGCTACGCTCATGGTGCTTGGTTACGATTTTATTACAGGCGCAGAAAAAACACAGGGACTCGCAAAATGGAATATGCACATAAATGGACAATGGCAATGAAGCACCACTTAAGCGTCGCTGTGCAAGTGCTAACTGATACGCCTCTTCAGTAAAGGCTTCTACAAATCGGTCTGCCGTTGGGTATGAGGTATAACGAGGGCCTGAGACATCATATTTTTGCAACATTTCCGCCGTAACACAGGGCAAAGCGGTAGCGGCTGGATTCACTTCAGCCGCACTTGTTTTATTTGCGTTTAATGCACTATTTTTCATCTCGATACCACTCCAAATCTAGCGTGCCAATATGCCAGCTTTCTAAATAAAAAGCTTTGATGCATATCAAATGAATTTACATCCCCTTTTATACCGGTCTGCAAGCCTTTATTTATAAGGCTCGCAGGGCAGTAATTTTTTCACGTGTAATTTTGTCGCATCATAGTGATATTGAATTTAACTCTTTTTACTTTTGGTTTTAGCACATTAGCCTAGCCTATATCTTTATTTTGCTATGCGTCATGGTGATTCACTAGCAAATCTTCTGCTTAACCAATGGTTTCATTACGATTGTAATCCTTTTCATTTTCATCAATTAACCATGTATATGGCTAGCATCAAAGCTACTTACGCGTTATGCTTATACAGTTGACGACTTTGTCATTAGCCCGTGTATCGCAAAACCATGAACCTAGACATTTCTTCAGACACACCGCAGGATTTAGCAGCGCCCGCTAAGGCACTTCCTACCATTAAAGTAGCGTGTTCCAATTGCAACCTTCGTGAGCTTTGTATGCCAATTGGTTTTAATCCAGAAGATTTGCACCGGTTAGATGAAGTGGTTGAAAAGCGTCGAAAAATTAAGCAAGGCGAAAAACTATTTGGTACTGGTGACGTGTTTAAATCACTTTATGCCATTCGTACGGGATTTTTTAAAACCTGCGTTTCAACCGAAGATGGCCGCGAGCAAGTCACCGGCTTCCAAATGGCGGGCGAAATTATGGGCTTAGATGGCATTGTCAGTGACCATCACAACTGTAGCGCCATCGCACTTGAAGATGCCGAAGTCTGCGTGATGCCTTTTGCCGATGTTGAAGATTTATCGCGCGAATTTCCAGTGTTGCAACGGCATGTGCATAAAATCATGAGTCGTGAAATTGTGCGTGAAAACGGCGTGATGATGCTGCTAGGCAATATGCGGGCTGAAGAACGTTTGGCGGCATTTCTATTAAATTTGGTGCAGCGCTTACATGCGCGCGGTTTTTCCCAATCTGAACTCACCCTAAGAATGACGCGTGAAGAAATTGGTAGTTACTTGGGTATGAAATTAGAAACCGTTAGCCGTACATTTTCAAAGTTTAGCGATGAAGGTATTATTGAAGTGAAACAGCGCTACGTGAAAATCCTCAACCCTGACGCACTGAAAAAAATATTTAACGCTCAAACTTGCGCTTAAACATTCAGACGAATCGTTTTTTATTCGATGATGCCCAAAAATAAATTTCTTACTGTCGTTGACCACAACCGCGATGTCAGCGGAATGAAGTACGTTTACCCCGTTGTTTCGCGCCGCGCTGGTGGCGTATCTATTGGCATCAACCTCAACACAAACAATGCCTGTAACTGGCGCTGTATTTATTGCAGCGTGCCAAACCTCAGCCGTGGCACACCACCGCCGATTGAGATGCATGTGCTTGAAAATGAACTTCGCACATTTCTAAACGATGTGATGCATGGCGATTTTATGCAAACCCACGTGGCCGAAGCTGATCGAACATTAATGGACATTGCTTTCTCTGGCAACGGTGAGCCAACGAGTGCTAAAGAGTTTCCAGCCGTACTAAAACTAGTAGAAAATATACTGCGCGACTTTAATTTGCTTGGCAACATTAAAGTGAGGCTCATCACCAATGGCAGCCTGATGGACAAGGCCGACATTTTAACGAGTATGCGTCATCTTGCTGAATGTAATGGTGAGGTTTGGTTTAAACTGGACGCGGGAACAAAAGAGGGCATCGCACGCATTAATGATGTGAATCTTAACCCACAAAGCCATCTTGAACGCCTGAAAAAATGTGCAGCAGCCTGCCCGACCTATATTCAAACGTGTATGTTTGCCATTGATGGGCAACCGCCAACTGAGCAGGCTATTTTGGATTACTTAGCGTTAATCAGTGAGGTTAAAGAGGTGGTTGCGGGTGTGCATCTTTATGGCTTGGCCCGTCCATCTTACCAAGTTGAGGCACCAAGGTTAAGCCGCCTTTCTGAAGATTGGCTTGAGAACGTTGCAAGCCGCATACGTGAACTTGGCCTTAAGGTTTACGTCAACCCCTAGCGCGCATCTGCCAGCATTGCACCGACCGCGTGCTTGAATGGCTTGACGCGACTGCCTAAGCGTAACGCGCCTGCTCGTAATATTCTGGCAGGTAAAATTTCACTGGTATATAACTTTGCAATGGCATGCGTTGCCATAAAAAGTGGGCGCGTGTTACGCCGATGCGCGCTTTCAAAACGCATTAACAGGCTGTTGTTGCCAATATCGCGCCCTTGAGCAACGGCCAATTTAATTTCAGAAGATAAAGTCACAATGCCTTTTAAACCAAAATTAAAGCCATGCGCAGTCACTGGGTGCATGCCAACCGCGGCATCGCCTACCAGCGCAAACCGCTGGCCGACCATTCTTTTTGCGTAAGCGGTCACCAGCGGATAAGCGTGCCGAGTTGAAACAAGTTGCATGGCGCCCAATCGATGTTGAAAGCGAGTCGCCATGTCTTGGTTGAAAACATCCGTCGGTGCGTGCATTAAACGTGCAATTTCACTGGGAGGCAAGGTGACTACAACCGAAGAGCGCATGCCGTTCATCGGCAATAACGCGAGCGTTTGCCCATAATCAAACCACTCCCAGGCCGTATGTTCGTGCGGAACAGTGTGCTCCATCACGCATACCATCATGGTTTTGCCAAAATCGTGCATGTCAGCAGCAATACCCATCGCACGGCGCGTTTCAGAAAAACGGCTATCTGCACCCACTAATAATTTCGCCTGTATCATTTCACCATCAGCTAGCGTCACACTAATACTGTCATCAACGGCTTGAATGCTCGTCACTTGTGCATCTGTGTGCAACTTGATTGCGGGGCAGCCTTTCACTGCCTCATAAGCGGCTTTGCGAATATGGTGATTAGAAATGAGGTAACCCAACTCTGTCTGTTTGGTTTCGCTGTGGCTAAAATTGAGCGCGAATAACGAAGCGCCATTCAACACGCGCGCGTCCCGTAGTGGCGAAATAGCTTGTGCATCTATGTGTTCCCACAAGCCCAACGCCTGCATGAGTTTGGCAGAATGATGCGTCACAGCAATTTCACGGCCGTCAAAAGCTGGGTCTGCAATGGCTGCTTCACTTTGCCGCTCAATTAGCATCACTTTCAGACCTGTTTCAGCAAGCGATTTGGCAAAACATAAGCCCGCGGGCCCAGCACCAATAATTGCAATATCCACGTGAGTTGTCATCGCCACCACTTTCAGTATAAAAACAAAAATTGGGTTTACATTGTTGCAGAATACTAATCCGCTTAACCATACAGTTTTGTGAGGCGGATTTTTCGCTAAATACCCCTAAATATCACTACAACCTTTTTCGATGCTCTGTGAGCCTTATAAATAAAGGCTCACAGAGCATTATTTTTTTCTCGGTGCAAATTTTAGTGATTTTTTAGGGTTGCACAGGTGCGTTTTCAGTTGGTTTTATTCCTGTTGCCGCATGGTTTCTAGCCTGTCCCGCAGGCGCTAAACTGTCGCGCTTTTCATTCAGCGTTTTGTTGATCTCAATACCGTTACGGTAGTAATTATCATCAATGACAGGATCAGGTCGACTAATGGCCAGATACGCGGTTATAAAGCCTGCAATAATCACAATAAATGGCCCCGCCATTAAAAACCAAACATAACCGTAACGCCACCAAGGTTTGGTATCTAGTTTTTCCATGCTATTTCCTTTTTAATTTGTAGTGCAAAGTTGCTTACAAACAACTGGTTAAATTATCGTGGCACTAAAAAGACTGATTTTTCAGTAACTGTTTGTTGACCTTCTAGTGACTGAATTTCAAACTTAATCTTGTGTGAGCCAGAGTCCAGGGTTCCATCAGGTATTTTTAAATCAACAATCACTGAGCGTGATTCTGCAGGCTTCACTTCAATTGATTTAAGATGATGTTCATCATCGCCTTCAACATCTTTTGTCGCTTCTGTCTCAATTTCTACATCTTCAAGGCCCGTCACATTTAACACGTAGTGCTGCGTGGTTTCAGTGCCGTTCATAATTTGCAGGCGGTACACATTTTCAATTTTTCCATCATCGCTTAATCTTGCCATCACGCCATCACGCATTACATTCACTCTAAAAGGTGTTCGTAGCCATAAACTTGCAACCACGGCCACAATGAGCGCAAGCAACACTGCTGAATAAATGAGTACGCGCGGACGGAAGATGCGTTGTATCATTTGCTGATGCGACCAGTGTTTGGTTACCGCGTTTTGTGTAGAGTATTTCACTAACCCGCGTTCGTAACCCATCTTATCCATCACGGTATCGCACACATCAGCACAAGCACCACAGCCAATGCACTCGTATTGCAATCCGTCACGTATATCAATTCCTGTTGGGCACACTTGCACACACAAAGTGCAGTCAATACAAGCGCCTAACTGCTTATCCGTGCCTTTAGCCTGATTAACCTCCGCTTTGCGAGAACGGCTTCCGCGCGGCTCGCCACGCGCTTCATCGTACGTGACAATCAAAGTATCATCATCAAACATCGCACTTTGAAAACGTGCGTACGGGCACATATATTTACATACTTGCTCACGCATGTAGCCCGCGTTGCCATAAGTGGCAAAGCCGTAAAACAATATCCAAAAAGTCTCCCAAGGACCTAAACTGTAGGTCATCACTTCGGTTGCGAGTTCACGAATCGGGGTGAAATAACCCACAAAGGTAAAACCTGTCCAAAGTGCGAATACAATCCAAGCAACTTGTTTTGCTGTTTTTCTAAAAGCCTTATTGGCAGACATCGGCGCAGCATCTAATTTCATCCGCGCTGCGCGGTCCCCCTCTATTTTACGTTCCATCCATATAAATATTTCGGTATATACCGTTTGCGGGCAGGCGTAGCCACACCATAAACGGCCTGCAATAGCGGTAAAGAGAAACAGCGATAAAGCAGAAATAATGAGGATAGCGGTGAGGTAAATTAAGTCTTGCGGATAAAAGACTAAATTAAAAATATAAAACCGTTTAGCCTCTAAATCAAAAAGTAGCGCTTGGCGGCTACCCCAGTTAAGCCAAGGCACACCATAGAAAAAAATCTGCGTGGCCCATATCATGACCCAACGCCAACTAGTAAAAAAGCCAGACACACTGCGCGGATAAATTTTTTCCTGCGATGCATAGAGCGATACCATGACATCTTCTAGGGGGATTTTGGCTTCTTTTGCTTTTGCCGAATTAGCATTACTGGAAGGTTCGCTCATTTAACTACCTTGTATGTCTTACAAAATTGAAAAGCCCCCATCAATACTAACACCATTGATGGGGGCCTGAATAACAACAGCAACTACTTGTTGTTTGACAAACCCCAAACGTAAGCTGCTAGCACTTGAATTTGCGCAGGCGTGAATTTCGATTCCCACGCTGGCATTTGGTTCATTTTACCTTCATTAATACGTTTGATAATTGCAGCTTCTCCTGCACCATGCAACCAAACGCTATCGGTCAGATTTGGCGCACCAATATCTGGATTACCTTTACCTTCAGCGCCATGGCATGCGGCACAAGTTGCAAATTTTTCTTTGCCTAAACCTGCACGGGCAGAATCATGCATACTGCCAGAAAGACTGAGTACATAATTGGCTACGTTTTTAACATCGTCCTCATTACCGACCGCTGCAGCCATTGGCGGCATCATGCCCACACGACCGCCAACTAAAGTTTCATGAATTTTCTCATGACTACCACCCCACAACCAATCATTATCCGTTAAGTTTGGAAAACCGCGGCTACCTTTTGCATCTGACCCGTGGCATTGTGCACAGTTATTCATGAACAGGCGCTCGCCAATGGCTTTTGCTTCAGGGTTTTTAGACAAGTCTTCAGGACTTAACGCCGCAAATTTAGCATATAAAGGCTCCAAGGCTTTATTGGCTTCAGCCACTTCTTTGTCATACTGATTTGCAGAAGTCCAGCCTAATTTACCTACATAACTGCCTGCACCTGGGTATGCAACCAAATAGAACAGAGAAAAAACAATCGTCAAAATAAACATACCCACCCACCAGCGTGGTAGCGGGTTATTCATTTCACGAATATCTTCATCCCAAATGTGGCCACTGGTATTATCCCCCGGCTTACTCGCCACTTTAATTCTGCTGGTTAGCCAGAGCCCGAGACCGCAGGCAACAATACCGCCAACAGCGATGACCGTGATAAACACTGGCCAAAAATTACTTGTAAAATCGCTCATTTTATTTTCCTTTAGCTTTTACTTTAGTCGTAAGCATGCTTGCTTATTTACTAGCGTTTATTCACCTTAATCTTCTTTAAAAGGCAGGTTGGCCGCTTCTTTAAAGTCGCTAGACTTTCGATGGCGCCAAACCCATACAGCAATACCTATGAACACGATGAAGCTTAAAATCGTTGCTACTATGCGAAGTGTATTGATGTCCATGTTGACTGCTCCCTACTTTAAGTGAATACCAAGCACTTGCAGGTAGGCAATCAGCGCATCCATCTCGGTTTTGCCTTTTACCTCATCCACAGCCCCTGCGATATCAGCATCGGTATATGGCACACCCACTGCACGAAGCGCTTTCATGTGTGAAGGCATTGCCTCTGCGTTCACTAGATTTTCTTCTAACCACGGATATGCAGGCATGATGGAATCAGGCACCAAATCGCGTGGTTGAATCAAGTGAATACGATGCCAGTCATCGCTGTAACGACCGCCAACGCGGGCCAAATCTGGACCTGTCCGTTTACTACCCCATTGGAATGGATGATCGTAAACGGACTCACCCGCAACAGAGTAATGACCATAGCGTAATGTTTCTGCACGGAACGGACGAATCATTTGTGAATGGCAGTTATGACAACCCTCTTTTTGGTATATATCACGCCCTGCTAATTGTAACGACGTATAAGGCATCAACCCCTTAATTGGCTCAGTCGTTGATTTTTGGAAGAACAGTGGCACAATTTCCACCAATCCACCAAGAGAAACTGTGAGCAAAATCAAAACGATCATCAAAAAGTTATTGGTTTCTACTTTTTCGTGGTTATTGCCGATTTTTTCTTTATGATTTGACATAATTGTTTTCCTTAAGCGTGTGCATGAACTGGAGGAACAGCAACTGTCACAGCTTTACCACTTGTCGCTGTTTTAATCACATTCCACAACATAATCGTCATACCACTCAGGTAGAGCAAGCCACCCAATAACCGAATGATGTAATAAGGAGTTTTCGCTTTTACAGATTCAATAAACGTGTAAGTTAATGTGCCATCTGCATTAATTGCACGCCACATTAAACCTTCCATCACACCTGAAATCCAAAGCGCTGAAATATAGAGCACAATACCGATGGTCGCCAACCAAAAATGCAACTCAATCGCTTTTACGCTGTGCATTTGTTTTTGACCAAACAATCTTGGTACCATAAAGTACAGAGAACCCATTGAAACCATGCCTACCCAACCCAAAGCACCAGAGTGCACGTGACCGACTGTCCAGTCTGTATAGTGAGAGAGTGAGTTCACCGTTTTAATGGCCATCATCGGACCTTCAAAAGTACTCATGCCGTAGAAAGAGAGTGAAACAATTAAGAAACGTAAGATTGGGTCAGTACGCAATTTATGCCACGCGCCAGACATCGTCATGATACCGTTAATCATACCGCCCCAGCTTGGTGCCAATAACACGAGTGAAAACACCATACCTAGCGACTGCGTCCAGTCAGGTAACGCTGTGTAATGCAAGTGGTGAGGACCCGCCCACATGTACGTAAAAATCAATGCCCAAAAGTGAATAATAGACAAGCTGTAAGAGTACACAGGACGTTCTGCTTGTTTTGGCACAAAGTAGTACATCATGCCCAAGAAGCCCGCAGTTAAAAAGAAGCCAACTGCGTTATGACCATACCACCATTGCACCATTGCATCTTGTACACCCGCGTAAGCTGAATAAGACTTCCAGAAACTGGCTGGCATTGCCGCACTGTTAACGATATGTAATAAAGCAACAGTCAGAATAAATGCGCCTAAAAACCAGTTTGCAACGTAAATATGTTTAATGTTACGTTTGGCGATAGTACCAAAGAAGACGATTGCATAAGACACCCATACCACTGCAATCAGCAAATCAATTGGCCACTCTAATTCTGCATACTCTTTAGATTGTGTGAACCCTAATGGCAAAGAGATGGCCGCCGAAACTATGACCAACTGCCAACCCCAAAAGGTAAACGCGGCAAGCTTAGGCATAAAGAGCCGCGTTTGGCAGGTGCGCTGCACAATATAATATGAGGTAGCAAACAAAGTACAGCCACCAAATGCAAAAATCACCGCATTGGTATGGAGTGGTCGTAAGCGACCAAAACTGGTCCAAGGTAAGCCTAGATTGAGCTCTGGCCAGACAAGCTGTGCGGCAATAATCACCCCTACCAACATGCCAACCACACCCCAAACCACGGCCA
>JAKQTB010000177.1 GCA_029569495.1 Pseudomonadota bacterium
AGAGCTTGCCGTCATTATCTGCCAAGCTCAGGCCGCCGTAGGCGTAGACACAGGTTTATCGCACCTTGCCGCAGCCCTTAATGTGCCAACTGTTGCTATTTACACCGACACCGACCCAGCGCTCACCGGCGTGATGGCTGGCGCGTACCAGCCCGCAGTGAATTTAGGCGGAAAAGCACAACTACCAAGTGTGGATGAAGTCATGCGCACACTTTTAACGTTTATAAAATAATTAGCGCTGCAAAAAAATTAAGCGTACGCTATTGAACTAAAAACAAGTTAATTCAAAACAAGATTTTTAGCACAACCCTTTTGACCTGCTCTGCAAGCCTTTATTTACAAGGCTCACAGAGGCACAAAAAATCCTCGGGCGCATTTATGCACAAAAAGCTGTTTAAATTACGCTCAAAAAATTCGACACTTTTATCTATTTCCCTCTTGAAATTGGGGAAAAGTTACCCACATTAATTAAAACTTTTATTAAAAAATAATTTGAGCGAGGAAAATCCATGCAAGAAGAAAACCAACCAGAAGTAGCGGCTGAAAATGTTGAGCCAACTGAAATTACGGCTGAAGCGCGCATTGCCGAGCTAGAAGCCGCGCTTGAAGAAGCTAAAGCCAGCGTGCTTTATGTAAAAGCTGAAGGTGAAAATATTCGCCGTCGTGCGATGGATGATATTGATAAAGCCCGTAAATTTGCCTTAGAGAAATTCTCCAATGAATTATTAGCGGTGAAAGATAGCCTGGACGCTGCGCTGCTGATTGAAACCGCTGACGTGCAAAGTTATAAAGACGGCGTGCAACTTACGGCAAACCAACTCACTAGCGTGTTTGAAAAGTTCAACATTGCTGAAATTAACCCAGTGGGTGAAAAGTTTGACCCCAATAAACATCAGGCAATCTCAATGCAGGAAAATAGCGGCGAGCCAAACACAGTATTTAACGTGCTACAAAAGGGTTACACCTTGAACGACCGCGTGCTACGCCCTGCTTTGGTGATGGTGGCAAAATAATATCGTTATCTCATATTCAGCCACTTGAATTTAAAAAAACAATCACCATCTAGCTATTAAGGTTAAACAACAAACTGCTTTAAAAGTTGAATTAAAGCGGTTAATCAAAATTTAAAGTAAAAGGAAATTAAACATGGGCAAAATTATTGGTATTGATTTAGGTACAACAAACTCTTGCGTTGCAGTCATGGAAGGCGGCAAACCACGCGTGATTGAAAACGCGGAAGGCACACGCACAACCCCTTCTATTATCGCCTATCAAGAAGATGGCGAAATCTTAGCCGGCGCGCCTGCAAAACGCCAAGCGGTGACCAATCCAAAAAACACACTTTACGCAGTAAAACGCTTAATCGGCCGCCGTTTTGAAGAAAAAGAAGTGCAAAAAGATATTGCTTTGATGCCTTACACCATCGCTAAAGCCGATAACGGCGATGCATGGGTGGAAGTGCGCGGCCAAAAAATGGCACCGCCGCAAATTTCTGCTGAAGTGTTGCGCAAAATGAAAAAAACCGCTGAAGATTACTTAGGCGAAGAAGTGACAGAAGCTGTGATTACGGTGCCAGCTTACTTTAACGACAGCCAACGCCAAGCCACTAAAGACGCTGGCCGTATTGCGGGCTTGGAAGTAAAACGTATCATCAATGAGCCCACTGCTGCTGCATTGGCGTTTGGTTTAGATAAACAAGAAGGCGACCGCAAAATTGCGGTGTATGACTTAGGCGGTGGTACGTTTGACGTGTCTATTATTGAAATTTCAAACATTGATGGCGAACATCAATTTGAAGTACTTTCAACCAATGGCGATACATTCCTAGGCGGCGAAGACTTTGATAACCGTTTGATTGACTTTTTAGCGGATGAGTTTAAAAAAGATAATGGCGGCTTAGATTTACGCAATGATTTATTGGCAAAACAACGCTTAAAAGAAGCGGCAGAAAAAGCCAAAATTGAATTGTCTTCAAGCGCACAAACAGAAGTGAACTTGCCATACATCACGGCAGATGCCACTGGCCCAAAACACTTGGTGGTAAAAATCACCCGCGCAAAATTGGAATCATTAGTGGATGATTTAATTGAGCGCACCATTGGCCCATGCAAAACAGCCATTAAAGATGCTGGCGTTAAAATTGAAGACATCACCGATGTGATTTTGGTGGGCGGTCAAAGCCGTATGCCAAAAGTGCAAGAAAAAGTGAAAGAAATCTTTGGCAAAGAACCACGTAAAGACGTAAACCCTGATGAAGCAGTTGCCGTTGGTGCTGCCATTCAAGGTGGCGTGTTGCAAGGTGATGTAAAAGACGTGTTGTTACTTGACGTAACACCGTTATCACTTGGCATTGAAACGCTTGGTGGCGTGATGACGAAACTCATCAAGAAAAACACCACGATTCCTACCAAGGCATCACAGGTGTTTTCAACGGCTGATGACAACCAAAATGCGGTGACGATTCAAGTGTTGCAAGGTGAGCGTGAAATGGCTTCTGCCAACAAATCACTTGGCCAATTTAATTTGAGCGACATTCCACCAGCACCACGTGGCATGCCGCAAATTGAAGTGACGTTTGATATTGATGCCAACGGTATTTTGCATGTTTCTGCAAAAGACAAAGCCACTGGTAAAGAAAACAAAATCACCATCAAGGCAAACTCTGGTCTTTCTGAAGAAGAAATCAAGAAGATGGAAGAAGATGCCATTAAATATGCCGATGAAGACCGCAAATTGCGCGAGCTAGTTGACGCACGTAACGCGGCTGACGGCATGGTTCACTCAGTGAAAAAATCACTCACTGAACATGGCGATAAGCTAGATGCTGCCGAAAAAGAAGCCATTGAAACAGCTTTAAAAGATGTTGAAGAAGCGATGAAGTCTGATGACAAAGCAACCATTGAGGCTAAAACAGAAGCTTTAACTACCGCCTCACAAAAACTTGGTGAAAAAGTCTATGCCGCGCAACAAGCAGAAGCCAACACTGAAAGCGCACAACCAAGCGCTGAGGGCGAAAAAACAGTGGATGGCGACGTAGTAGATGCAGAGTTTGAAGAAGTGAAAAAAGACAAATAAGTAAGACGTTATTTGTCAGTCAATGGTCGTTAGTATCTTAAAATGATACTAACGACTTTTGCACTCATGACGAATGATGATTAACTGGTAACTCAAGACCACCTAAATGAACGACTAAAAATTATGGCAGCTAAAAAAGATTACTACGAAGTGCTAGGCGTAAATAAAGATGCCTCAGAAGAAGACATCAAAAAGGCTTATCGCAAATTAGCGATGAAGTATCACCCTGACCGCAACCCAGATAACCCAAAAGCAGAAGAGCAGTTTAAAGAGGCAAAAGAAGCCTACGAAATGCTTTCTGACGACCAAAAACGTGCCGCTTACGACCAATACGGCCACGCAGGTGTAGACCCAAGCATGGGTGCTGGCGCAGGTGGCTTTGGCGCGGGCGGCTTTAGTGATGCCTTTGGCGATATTTTTGGCGATATTTTTGGCAGCCGTGCAGGCGGCCAGCGCAATAATGTGTACCGTGGCGCTGATTTACGCTACAACATGGAAATTAGCCTAGAAGATGCCGCCAAAGGCACTGAAACCAAAATTCGCATTCCGGTGCAAACTACCTGTGAAACCTGTAAGGGCTCAGGCGCGCGCCCTGGCACGCAACCCGTCACTTGCACCACTTGTGGCGGCCACGGCCAAGTGCGTATGCAGCAAGGCTTTTTTTCAGTACAGCAAACCTGCCCAAAATGTCATGGCTCAGGCAAAATGATTAAAGACCCTTGCCCAACTTGTCATGGCGCAGGCCGCACCAAGCAAAACAAAACCCTTTCAGTTAAAATTCCAGCAGGTGTAGATGAAGGCGATCGCATTCGTTTAACGGGTGAAGGTGAAGCAGGTGTAAACGGCGGACCAACGGGTGATTTATACGTGGTGGTGCACTTGAAAGAACACAACGTTTTTCAACGTGAAGGCGCCAACCTGCATTGTGAAATGCCTATTAGCTTTAGTACCGCAGCGCTAGGTGGCGAAATTGAAGTGCCAACCTTAGGCGGTTCCGCCCGCATGAAAGTGCCGGCCGAAACACAAACTGGCGCAGTATTTAGGCTTAGAGGCAAAGGCGTTAAACCGCTGCGCCAATCTGAACACGGCGATTTGATGGTGCATGTGGTGGTTGAAACACCCGTGAAATTGACTGAACAACAAAAAGAGTTGTTACGTCAGTTTGAAACCAGCACCCAAGCCGATGCCGGGAAACACAGCCCAAAAAACAAAAGCTGGATGGATAAAGCTAGGGAGTTTTTTGGTTAATTCAATTTAAGCAACTTTGCATTTGAATAAAAAGCCTGCATTTGCAGGCTTTTCTTATTTAGCTTCATGCTTACTAAACGAAATAATTGCGTCCGTACCTTGTATTGATTATGATGCACCTATAAATTACGTAAGATGATGATTTTAAGATTAAAAAAACATGAATATCTTTAAACTTTTAATACTATTAAGCGGACGTATGCGGCCGCTTAATATCTGTTAGAGACATGAACGCAGATTGGTGAACAAATGAAGAAGCTAATAATTTTTGCTTTGCTCGTGGCTTTTGGTTGGAACCACTACCAAAAGAACGCATCCTCTACGCTAGTGCAAACAAAACTACAAGATTTTGAAAACCCTGTAACTTTAATCAATCAACCAATAGAGAGTTTTTCATGTGACGGAAGGCAACATTGTAGCCAAATGGGCTCAAGAGCAGAGGCCGAATTTTTTCTTAGGAGTTGTCCAGACACAAAA
>JAKQTB010000184.1 GCA_029569495.1 Pseudomonadota bacterium
AGCTTTAGCAAAACCCCTAGCTTTTGTAGTGACACCAGCATCTGTACCGTTTGCCTGACCAATACCTGCGGTATTGTAATCTGACGCATCAAACTCACTATAACGTACACCGACTTCCCACAAGCCGCCTTTAAATGTTGTTGGATCGAAGTCATTTTTAGGCTTCAAGCCACCAAATGCACCACCTTTGTAAGCATCTGCATAATTCTCACCAGTGATTGTCCACAAAGCTTCTGCGTACCAGTTTTCTGTGTCTAGGTCATAGCTACGTGCCACTGTTTTAAACTCATTGTTTAATTGCATCCATTCTGCTTGCGCTTTGAATGGACCGTAAGCAACAGCGCCTTCAAGACCTAAACGACTGCGATCAAGTGTTCTGTTTAGGCCACCCGTTAGTGAAGGGCCAGTCATAAACGTTGCACCGCGGCCTTCTGTACGAGCACTACCAAAACCTACCGCAGTAGCCCCTGAACCTAAGTATTGATCGCCTTGGGAGAATGAAGCCCCTGCATGCAATACCATTTCTTTATTGTCCATAATCTCAGCGAAGTTTGCAGTCACGCGCCCAATAATATCTTTGCCATCTTCACGAAGATCAGTTTCTCTTGTTTTGCCGTTACCGTTTGAAAATGCTAAAGCATAAGTCGTACCCTTAAACGGTGATCCATGGATCATTGCACCAATTTCTTTGCCTGGCGCTAAACCATTTACAAAAGAACGTTCCATAAAGTCGATATTATTTGAACTGGTCAACTCTTCCAGATTCATTGGCATTTTGAAAATACCCATTCTGAACTGTACTGGCTTCCACCAAGCAACATTTAAATATCCCACATCAATCGTTGTAGAGCTATCAGTTAAATCTGCAACTACTTCACCTTCGTAGTAATCTTTGAAACTTGCTTTAAAACCCAAACGTGCACGACGTAATTCGAAACCGTCTGCTAAAGCATTGGGTGTACTATTTGCTATTGAATTACCGGCACCAACTACTGCTGCATTAGTTTTACCTTCATCGTAATCAAAAATACGATAATCAGTATGTACACGGCCATTAATCGCGGCTTTAAATTTACCATCACCACTTTCAAAGCTCAGACCATCTTTGTATTTTGCTGAAACAGCTGAGTCTTTTTTCTTGGCTGCCGCTTCTTTTTCGCCTTCACGGCCTTTCATTAAAAGAGCACCTTCCTCTTCAGTCAACACGCCTTTTGCAATCAGTGCATTGACAATATCATCTGTAGAATCAGCCATTGCATTCGAACCAAAGCCCATCATGATTGAGCCTGCTAATGTCGCGGCAATCAGGCCACAGTGTTTAAAGCTAGTTTTGTCGTTCATTAAAAACTCCCTTGTTTAAATTTAGTTACGCGTTTTTCAACAAGAGAGATTTTGTGATTTTTATGTGACAATTTGATGACGAATAGCTATTTATTCAATGCAAACTAAACATGTTGCATTTAAACAACAATCTTTTTATCTATTTTATTGGAACGAGACTTTTACCCAAACGTACAAGCCAAACCTTACTTGGATATTCATTTAAATTGTCTTCACCCACACCAAAATCGTTATCGTTGCTGATTGCCACCACCGCAGGGTTTAACAATGCTAGACCCTCTAACTTATCGGTATCAATGTTAAAAAAAACATCACGACTATCAAACACTTCACGCATTTGCGCAGGCCTAATGGCGAGTTTTTCGAGGTTTTCACCTTCTTTTTCAAACAGCAAACTGTTTACTGCTGGGTGGTTAAGTAAATTTGTTGCATTACTCAAATCTGCCACCATCAGTTTTACTTTTTTTGTAGCTCGTTCTAGAAGTAGCAACTTGTCTTGCTCAAAGGCAATCGCATCTGAATATTTCAAGTCTTTTTGTTTGTCTGCTTCAGGGTAGGCCGACTTACTGTTCTGTAGCAACACAAGCATGCCGGTGACTTTCGCATCGGTCGGCTGCGTAATATCTAAACGCAACACACGCACTAGGCGACTGTTTTTAAATTCTTTTTCTTTTACATCACCCATCGGACTTTGTAGCGTCACATAGGCCATTTTACCATCTGGCGTTATGCTCAAGTTTTCAAACCCGCGATTACTTCTACGCTCTTTGTAAATGGTAGGCAATATGGCTTTGATGGGATAATTGACACCTTCATAACTTTTACCGATGGGAACATAGCGCACAAGTATCTTGCCGCCTTGATCAACCACCGCAACACTTGGGCCATATTCTTCAGCGATTAAAAACTTACCATCTGGCAAAAGTTGCAAGGCTTCAACATCTAAACCAGCGGGGTTAAATTTAAGCGTTTCACCTGATTGGTTCGCATAAATCGTTTCATCGTCTTTGTTATTACTTAGTCGCCCCTGAACAACTCCCAACCAA
>JAKQTB010000188.1 GCA_029569495.1 Pseudomonadota bacterium
GGCCTTTGCTTCAGTTGAATACATTATGCGCGATGTGCCGTGGGGTTGGCTCATTCGTTATATGCACTCAACGGGCGCGTCACTATTTTTTATAGTGATTTACCTACACATGTTCCGTGGTTTATTGTACGGCTCATACCGAAATCCGCGTGAATTGATTTGGTTATTTGGGGTGGGTATTTTCTTGGCGTTGATGGAAGAGGCGTTTTTTGGCTACCTATTACCTTGGGGTCAAATGTCTTACTGGGGCGCGCAAGTGATTACCAGTTTGTTTGGTACCGTGCCGTTCATTGGTCCAGACATCGCAGAGTGGTTGCGCGGCGATTATTTAACCTCAGATGCAACACTCAATCGCTTTTTTGCGTTTCACGTAATTGCACTGCCTTTAGTGATTTTAGGCTTGGTGGCAGCGCATATTCTTGCTTTGCATGAAGTCGGTTCAAACAATCCGGATGGCGTGGAAATTAAAAAGTTGAAAGATAAAAAAACGGGTATTCCGCTCGATGGTATTCCTTTTCACCCTTACTACACCGTGAAAGATATGGTGGGTGTGGTGGTGTTCTTGATTGTGTTTGCGGCAATTATTTTCTTTGCACCAGAAATGGGTGGATATTTCTTAGAAGCGAATAATTTTGTACCGGCTGACCCGTTGGTGACACCGGCGCATATTGCACCAACATGGTATTTCACACCTTACTATTCAATTTTACGCGCCGTGCCGCCAATTGGTATTTCGCAATTTCCAGGAGTTGCTGCAATGGGCTTGGCTGTGCTGGCATTTGCCTTCTTGCCGTGGTTAGATAGAAGCCAGTTAAATCCATTCGCTATAAAGGCAATCTTTACAAAGGCTGGTTGGCAGCATTTGTTGTAAGCTTTTTAGTGTTGGGTTATCTCGGAACCGTGCCTGCAAACGTATGGGGCCAATTTGGTGCATGGTTAGGTAAAGCGGATATTGCAACCGTGGTGGCGCGTATTTTCACAGTGGTTTATTTCGCGTTCTTTATCTTAATGCCGTGGTACACCAAAAAAGATAAAACAAAACAAGTGCCAGAAAGGGTAACGGGGTAATCATGATGAAAATACAAATGATTAAAAAAGCCATTTATGTATTGGCAATTGTGCCGCTACTAGCATTCGCAAATGTAGAAGTACATTTAGATAAAGCGCCTATCGACCCATCAGATCAAGCATCATTGCAACGCGGCGCACGCACGTTTGTTAATAACTGCTTAAATTGCCACAGTGCAAACTACATGCGCTATAACCGTTTGCAAGATATTGGCTTAACGGAAAAGCAAATTAAAGAAAACTTACTTTTCACCGCTGAAAAAGTTGGTGACCCAATGACATCTGCAATGAACAAAAAAGATGCCAAAAAATGGTTTGGGGTAGCGCCACCTGATTTGTCTGTAGAAGTACGTGCACGCGGCGCTGATTGGGTTTATACCTATATGCGCAGCTTTTACCGTGATGAAACGCGCCCGTCAGGGTGGAACAACGTGGTATTTGATAAAGTGGCGATGCCGCATGTATTCTACGAATTGCAAGGTGAGCAAGCGCTTGATCATGAAACGCACGCCTTAACGCTCACAAAGCCCGGCAAATTGTCGGTAGAAGAATATGATGCCTTGGTGGGGGATTTAACAAACTTTATGGCCTATATGGCCGAACCAGCAAAGCAGCAACGTAATCGCTTGGGTTGGTTTGTCTTGCTGTTTCTAGGCGTATTGTTAGTGCTCACTTACAAACTCAAGAAAGCTTATTGGAAGGATATACACTAAATTATGATGACTTTATACTCAGGGACAACTGATCCCTACAGCCACCGTTGCCGCATTGTTTTGTATGAAAAAGGCATGGACTTTCAAGTCATCGATGTGGATTTGGCAAACAAGCCAGAAGACTTAGCAGTCATTAACCCCTATAACCAGGTGCCCGTGCTGGTTGAACGTGATTTGGTGTTGTCAGAAGCCAACATTATCAATGAATACATTGATGAGCGTTTTCCGCATCCGCAGTTGATGCCACCTGACCCTGTGATGCGCGCTCGCGCAAGGTTGTTTTTATATAACTTTGAAAAAGAGCTGTTTGACCATATTAAAGATATTGAATCTGATAACGAAGAGCTTGCAGATAAAGCACGTAAGACCATTGCTGATAATTTAACGCAACTCGTGCCGATTTTTTCTAAACAAAATTATTTGCTGGGCGATGACTACTCAATGCTAGACGTTGCCATCACACCATTATTGTGGCGCTTAACGCATTATGGTATTGAGCTGCAAAATCAGGCGGCACCAATATTAAAATATGCAGAGCGCTTGTTCTCGCGCCCCCTTTACGCAGACGCGATGACGCCTTCAGAAAAGGTCATGCGTAAGTAAACAATAGTTAAGTAAAAGGCCATGTTTTTAAGCTAACCTTTTTCGATGCCCTGCAAGCCTTGTAAATAAAGGCTCTCAGGGCGTTTATTTTTTCTCGGTAGATTTGGTGTGTAAAATTGCAAGTATTTTGATGACTGAAAAAAACAATTTACATCAACGCGCTTTAAGGAATATTGACCAATGACAGCTTTTACATCAACAAAACCTTATATGATTCGTGCGATTCATGAATGGTGTGTTGATAACGGATGTACGCCCCATTTGCTAGTTGCGGTGAATAGCCGAACACGCGTTCCGCTCGCGTATGTAAAAGAAGGTGAAATTGTACTAAATTTAAATTACTCAGCGACCAAAGATTTGCAGATAACAAATGATGCAATTACTTTTTCTGCAAGGTTCGGCGGCATATCACAAAATCTTTTTGTACCGATAAATGCGGTGCGTGGCATATTTGCACGAGAAAATGGCCAAGGCATGTTTTTTGAAATAGAGCCAGATTTGGCGCCAATTTCTGATGATTCTGCTCAACAAAAACCGGATGTTGAACCGGCTTTGAATGCAGAAAAACCGCCTTCAACTAAAAAACCTACCTTAACTATCGTAAAGTAGCTTAACATTTTTGAAAATATCAGTATAATACGCAACTCAAATTAAACGCCGGATTAGCTCAGTTGGTAGAGCAGCGCACTTGTAATGCGAAGGTCGTCAGTTCGATTCCGACATCCGGCACCAAATTCTCGTACGTATACCCTTTTATACATTTGACAGCCAGTCAAATTTTCAGCATAATCGCGGGTTCGGTTTGGAGGGGTGGCCGAGTGGTTAAAGGCGACGGACTGTAAATCCGTTCTCTCAGAGTACGAAGGTTCGAATCCTTCCCCCTCCACCAAAGTATTTAATATTAAGATTGCCCAAGTTTACTTGGTGTTGCAAAAGCGGTATGAGCCAAATGGCGTTGTGGTAGTTATGATGGATGCGCGGGTGTAGCTCAGTTGGTAGAGCTTCAGTTTTCCAAACTGAATGTCGCGAGTTCGAGCCTCGTCGCCCGCTCCAAACATGAGTTTGCAGGGCTGATAATTGCACGGCGTTGAGTGATGCAAGCGCCCATGTGGCTCAGTGGTAGAGCACTCCCTTGGTAAGGGAGAGGTCGCGGGTCCGATTCCCGCCATGGGCACCATGACTCATTTGTGTTTGTAGTAAAAAAGTAGTGGTAAATTAAATTGTGTACAAGTTTTATTAATTTTAATAAAACTTATGGTTAATAAAATTTTGTAAAGGAATCAGCAATGGCAAAAGGTAAATTTGAACGGACCAAACCGCACGTTAACGTAGGCACGATTGGTCACGTGGATCATGGTAAAACGACATTAACGGCAGCGATTACCACGGTATTGACCAAAAAATTTGGTGGTGAAGCAAAAGCTTAT
>JAKQTB010000197.1 GCA_029569495.1 Pseudomonadota bacterium
TATTATTCAAAGCCGTAGTGAAGCGAGCATTCTTAAAGAAGTCGAAGAAATTCGCGACAAAGTGGATGGCTTTACCGGTGTAATTTCAGACCTAGGTGGCCCAACGGCCAATATGTACCGCATTGCGTGTAAGAGTGAGGAAATTGAGAAAAATTGCCGCAAATTGAGCTGCGTTTATCCCAGCGTTTGTGATAATTTAAACACCGACCACAGTGCGCTTATTCAGCTTTATCGCAAAGCGCGTGCGATAAAGGGTGTGAAGAAAATTTTAATCGGCAGCGGTGTGCGTTACGATTTGGCCGTGAAATCACCTGAATACGTAAAAGAACTAGTGCAGCATCATGTAGGCGGCTACCTCAAAATTGCGCCAGAGCATTCTGAGGAAAATGTCTTAAGCAAAATGATGAAGCCGGGCATGGACGCTTATGATGAATTTAAAGCGATGTTTGAAAAATTCAGCGCAGAGGCCGGTAAAAAGCAATATTTGATACCGTACTTTATTGCCGCGCACCCTGGCACCACAGACCAAGACATGCTCAATTTGGCACTTTGGCTGAAAAAATACGATTTCAAGCTCGACCAAGTGCAAACATTTACCCCCACACCGATGGCCATGGCAACCGCCATGTATCATTCAGGTAAAAATCCACTGCGTAAAGTGACGGCAGATTCTGAAAACGTGCCAATTCCAAAAGCAGGCAACGTGCGCAAACTGCACAAAGCGTTTATTCGCTATCACGACCCCAATAATTGGCCAATGTTACGTGAGGCACTCAAGAAAATGGGTCGAGAAGATTTGATTGGCAGCGGCAAACATTGCCTGATTCCCGCTTGGCAACCGCTCTCAAATAAACCGATTACCACCGTGCGCGGCGAACAACTCGAGCGCAGTGTGCGGCCAAAACGTTTACATGAAAACAAGCGAAAGTACTCTTAAGTTTTTTAATATAAAAACCTGTTTTTGGCCCCAAGAGATTTTTGCTGCCCTGCAAGCCATTATTTATAAGGCTTGCAGGGCAGCGGTCAAGAAGATGCGTGTATATAACTAGTGAACCACATGCCGGCCAGACTCATATTCCACTTGGTTAGCTTGCTTTACAAAAATCAGATTTTCAGTCGGGTAACCCAATGCTTTGGCTTGCGACATCAGCTCTTGTTTAATCGGGTAGGTGAGTTGCGGTGTGCGCGAAAGTATCCATAAATACTCTTTTCCGCTGGTCACTAAGGCGTAGTTGTACATGGTTTTATCTAGCGCGATGATGTGGTACGGCCCATAAAACGGGCCAAAAAAAGAGACTTTCAATTTGCCGGGATAAGTGCCATCTTTGTTCGCGGGTTCAACAAAATACGCTTTGCCTTCTGCTTCTTTCCATGTTTTATTTTTGATATTGTAGCCGCGGTTAATCACTTTAATGCCGCCGTCGTCACGCAGGCTGTAATTGGCGGTGACTTGTTCTAAATCGCGCTCGAAGCTGTGGTCGAGCCGGGCGATTTCATACCATGTGCCTAAGTATTGCTGGGCATC
>JAKQTB010000212.1 GCA_029569495.1 Pseudomonadota bacterium
AATGGGCAAAACGCTTTGCGGACAAAGAACATGCGTTATTTTTAGGCCGCGGCATTCATTACCCCATTGCCTTGGAGGGTGCGCTTAAACTGAAAGAAATTTCTTATATTCATGCTGAAGCCTACCCTGCCGGAGAGCTAAAACATGGCCCGTTGGCATTAGTGGATAATAATATGCCAGTCGTTGTAATTGCGCCCAATGACGCGTTGCTAGAAAAAGTAAAATCTAACATGCAGGAAGTCAACGCACGCGGCGGCGAGCTTTTTGTATTTGCCGATGCAGATAGCCATTTTACCGAGAGCGAAGGCGTGCATGTGATTCGCACGCCGCGGCATGTGGGCGTACTCTCCCCTATTTTGCATACCATACCTGTGCAAATGCTCGCTTATCACGCCGCTTTACTTAAAGGCACTGATGTTGATAAGCCAAGAAATTTGGCAAAAAGTGTGACAGTAGAATAGGTTTTAAAAAGCATTTAACCTGCTATTTCAAACAACAACCTTTTTCGATGCCCTGGAAGCCTTATAAATAAAGGCTTCTAGGGCATAAATTTTTTCTCGTAGATTTAAGTGCGTTATAAGTGTAATTATTAGTGTGCAAAAATGGCGTAAAAACTTATCACATTAACCACCAGCCCAGCCAGACGGCTACCACTTGTATGGCTAGTGCAGGCACCACTAATCGTGCAAATTGAGTGCCGCCAGTTACCTGCGCGATGACGGCTTTAACCAAAGTGTTGACACTAAATGCGACAAGTATTGGTATCACAGCACTTTGAATGCTAATTTTTCCTGAGGCAACAAAAGAGGTAATTGAAATCACTGCAGCATGCACATCCGCTAAACCCGCAACGCCAGAGGCAACCACTAAACCCGCTTGACCAAACCACGCGTTGAGCGCGGCAGAAGCAATTAATATGATGGCGATAATTGCAGCAAAAAGCAGCGCAGTTTTTACGCTAAATGTTTTGGTTTGTTTGTGTGCATCTACGTGCGGGTCATGATAGCAATTGACCGTTGCAATTAAGCCATAGATGGCAATAGATAAGCCGCCAAAAATCAGTGGCCATTGTAAGGCTATTAGTGAGGGTGGATGGATGGCGAGTAGCAACATGGCAATTTGTAAAATGGTCGCCAAGCTTGATAACACGGCGCCGGCAACTGTGGCACTGAGTAAATGCGGAGATTCTTTGACGCGTGCGCCCATGGCGCTAATGGTTGCAATGCTTGAGATAAATCCAGAAAATAAACCAACGAGTGGCAACCCTACCCGCCCGCCTAGCCAGCGTAGTGCCAAGTGACCAAGGGCGCTGATGGTCATGATAAGAATGACAATGAGCCAAAGATTGCGCGGGTTAATGGCTTCAAATGGCCCCACAAACGCATTAGGGACCAAGGGCAAGATGATGAGGGTTGCAGCGGCTAAAATGAGGAAGTCATTAAGCTCATCTTTAGTGACAGTGGCCAGCACAAACCCATGCATCGGTTCTTTGGCTGAAAGGAGGATGGCTATGCTCACCGCTAATGCCGCAGCCAAAATGGGTTCGCTCATGGCTAATCCACCAAGAATTACTGAAAATATCAGGGTGATTTCTGTCGTAAGACCGGGGTCTTCAGTTCTTTTGGAATAATAGGCCGTTGCAGCAAAAATCATCACGCAAAAGATGGAAGCAATCAGCAGCCAAACATTAAATACGATGCTGACAGCGCCTAATAAAGTGGTGATAGTAAAGGTTCGAATACCGGCAGCTGAACGTTCTGGGCCGTTCCCTTTACTGCGCTCTCTTTCGGCGCCAATGAGCAGGCCAATGCCCAAGGCCACGGCCAAATTAAGCCAAAGTGCGTTTTCAATAGTCATTTGCATTATGTGAACGATTTAAACATGCGTAACAAAGTTGTTATACGCTATTTTAATGTGATTGGCGTAATGTCAACACTCCCTGTTTCATGACCAACTAGCATTTGGCCATCTTGAATGGTGCAACTGATATTTAACCCTCGGCTTGCGATGTTAGTCAGTGCTTCGGTGTCGGGCAGGTTAATTACCGTGAGGTTATTAAGTTTTAGCAACGCTTTGCTATTTTGCGCCCACCACATATCTGCAACGCGTCCGCCGTAAAGTACAACGACCACTTGCGCAGATTTTCCACAGGCCTTACGAATTTCACGTTCATCTGGCAGACCGACATCAATCCAAAGCTGAATTGCGCCTGTGAGATCTTTTTGCCATAAATCGGGCTCTTCATCGTCACTTAGGCCCTTGCCAAATGTGAGCGCTTCATTTGCATAAAGTGTAAAAGCGATGAGGCGCACCATTAAGCGTTCATCGGTTTCAGAAGGGTGTCTGGCTAACGTGAGATTGTGTAGCGCATAGTAATTGCGATCCATATCTGCAATTTGCAGATCAATTTTGTATATAGTTGATTTTATTGCCATAACGGTTTAAATGGCTTTCGTAAAAGACTTAAAAAGTGCGTACATTATACCTTTATCGCCAAGCGGGCTGACACAATCCAGCATGGTGTTGATTCACAAGGGAAGGCGACTTTCTGTTAAGCTTGCATTCTTTCAAATTTACAAATTATCATCATGGCTCAATACGTAATGTCAATGCTCCGCGTGAGCAAAATTGTTCCTCCTAAAAGAACAATCATTAAAGATATCTCTTTATCGTTTTTTCCAGGCGCTAAAATTGGTTTGCTCGGCTTAAACGGCTCTGGTAAGTCTACCGTACTACGTATTATGGCTGGGGTCGATAAAGAGTTTGAGGGTGAAGTGCAATGGCAGCCCGGCATTTCAATTGGGTATTTACCGCAAGAACCGCAGCTGGATGCCAATAAAACCGTACGTGAAGAAGTGGAAAGTGGCATGGGTGAAGTCATGCAAGCGCAGGCAAATTTAGATGCCGTGTATGCCGCCTATGCCGAGCCAGATGCAGACTTTGAAAAACTGGCTGAAGAACAAGCCAAATGGGAAAACATCATTGCCGCCAGCGGAGCAGACGTTGGACATCAATTAGAAATTGCGGCCGATGCGCTACGTTTGCCACCATGGGACGCGAAAATTGGCCCATTATCAGGTGGTGAAAAACGTCGCGTGGCTTTGTGCAAACTGTTGCTATCAAAGCCTGATATGCTGCTGTTAGACGAGCCAACCAACCATTTGGATGCAGAGTCAGTGGAGTGGCTGGAACAATTCCTAGTGCGCTTTCCCGGCACTGTGGTGGCCGTCACGCATGATCGTTACTTCCTTGATAACGCCGCTGAATGGATTTTAGAGTTAGACCGTGGTCATGGTATTCCATGGAAAGGCAATTACTCTAGCTGGCTAGACCAAAAGCAAGCACGGTTGGCTTTAGAGGAATCACAAGAATCATCTCGCCGTAAAGCGCTAAACACAGAATTAGAATGGGTGCGGCAAAATCCAAAAGCGCGGCAAGCTAAAAGTAAGGCACGTATCGCCCGTTACGAAGAACTTGCCAGTGCCGAATATCAAAAACGCAATGAAACCCAGGAGATTTTTATTCCTGCAGGTGAGCGTTTAGGTGACCAGGTGATAGAGTTTAATAATGTCAGTAAAGCGTTTAAAGACCGTCTGCTTATTGATAATTTGAGCTTGAGTATTCCAGCAGGTGCGATTGTCGGTATTATCGGCCCGAATGGCGCGGGTAAATCGACGATATTTAAGATGATTACAGGCTTAGAACAACCTGATAGTGGTGAAGTGAAGATTGGCCAAACAGTAAAACTGGCGTATGTTGATCAAAGCCGTGATGACTTAAGTAATGAGAAAACCGTGTTTGATGAAATTTCTGGTGGCTCAGATATTCTCACCGTGGGTCGTTACGAAACGCCCTCGCGCGCCTATATTGGCCGCTTCAACTTTAAAGGCGGCGACCAGCAAAAAGTAGTTGGCCAACTTTCGGGCGGTGAACGTGGCCGTTTGCACTTAGCAAAAACGCTTATTTCTGGTGGCAATGTGTTGCTACTCGATGAGCCATCTAACGATTTAGATGTTGAAACTTTACGCGCACTAGAAGATGCTTTGTTGGAGTTCGCTGGTTCGGTATTGGTGATTTCACATGACCGTTGGTTCTTAGATCGTATCGCCACCCATATTTTGGCTGCAGAAGGCGATTCGCAATGGACGTTCTTTAATGGAAACTATCAGGAATATGAGGCTGATAAGAAAAAACGTTTAGGTGAAGAAGGTGCTAAACCGAAACGCATTCGATATAAACCAATAACACGCTAGATTTTTTTACTTGGACTTTTTAGTGGATATGGGCGGAGATACTTTGCCTATTTCCCTGATGGTGTTATTTACCTTGCAGCCCAGCGAGTTCTTTTACAAATTGTGCAATATCCCACTCGCAGCCGGCACAACCTGAAATAGCGCCTGTTCTTCTAGAAATCGCGTCAATATCCAGCCCATCTTCAAACAGTTTTTGAATCTTGCCACGCGTAGTGCCACTGCACGGGCACATAATTTCATCGGATAAGTCGTTTTTTGCAGAACTCATTGGTGAAGTATTTCTAAATAAATAGTGTTAATGATTAGTTTGTTAAAGTTTTTCTATAACGCGTGATTTTTGAGGCGCATTTTTAACCAGACAATCCCAAAGCGCCGGCGGTAAAAGGCGCATCAGCTTCACTACAATACCCATTTGCCATGGAATCACACAAACGCGGCGTTTAGAGGCTACGTGATGGATAAATTTCTTAGCAAAGTCATCAGCATCCATAAGAAAAGGCATACGGAATTGGTTTACGTCCGTCATGGGTGTGCGAATATAACCTGGCACAATGGTGGTGACGCTAATATTATCATGCAGCATTTCTGCGCGCAGACTTTCTAAATAGTTGATGACTGCTGCTTTGCTGGCACTGTAAGCACCTGCACCTGATAAACCGCGAATGCCTGCAACGCTGGCAATCCCAACTAAATGGCCGTGCCCTGCACTTTTCATGGCTGCAATAAAAGGCTGAAATGTATGCACCATGCCAAGCACGTTAATTTGCATCATTGCTTGAAACGCAGCGTTATCTTCTTGATGTTCGGTGAGCGTTCCGCGGCTAACACCCGCGCTCGCAATCACAAGATCTGGTGCGCCAAAGCGTTGTATAAAGTCTTTGGCCGCGAAATCCAATGCAAGGCTGTCTTTGACATCAAGTGGATATATTACACATTCAACATTGGGTTGCGTTTGTAAAAGGCAAGCTAGTTTCTCTAATACATCTTGGCGCCGAGCTGCCAAGCCAATAAATATCGGGCGTTCGGCGCAAGTCTTTGCGTAGGCGTGAGCTAATGCTTCACCAATGCCGCTTGATGCGCCCGTGATAAATATTTTCATATCTAGATAAGGCCTTATAAAAGTAAAAAACCCGTTTCGCCTTAAATGGTGAAAACGGGTACTGAAAAGTAATTGGTATGGTTTGTTAAATGTCTACCAATTAAAAACTTTTTTCAAGAAAGACGATAGCCAACTTGATTTTTCAACTACTTTTTTGCAGGTGTTGCCGCCTTCGCTTTATCTGCGCGAATGTTGCCGACAATATAGTCAGTCACTCTTAAGGCTTGCGCATTTCCGCCCACCATTGTGCTGGAGGTGATGTACTGACCGTCAATCACCAAGCTTGGCACGCCAGTAGCACCAGAATCTTTAAACATTTTGGCAGCGCGGTTAAGTTTGTTATTCATACTAAAGGACTTAAAATGCTCTTCTATTTTAATTTTATCTAGCCCACTTTGTTTGGTAATCCAGTCAATGATTGCCTTTTCATCGGTTGGATTAAGCGCTTTTTGTTTATGCACCGCGTCAAACAATGACGTGTGTAATTTATCGAGTAATTTTAATTCTTCCAATGTATAAAACGCTTTGGCCATTGGCGCCCATGATGGGTTAGGCAACCCGGGAGTGCGCTTGAATATGACATCAGCAGGCAATTTTTTGGCCCATGTTTCAAGCACTGGGTCCATATGGTAACAATGAATACAGCCGTACCAAAAGATTTCATTCACTTCTATTTTGGCTGGGTTTTCTGTAGTGATTACTTGTGCGGTCTTTTCAAAATCTTGGCCAATCTGAGGGTCAGCCGCCATTAAATTGAAAGAAGAGATTAACAAAAATGAAGCGAGTAATTTTTTTAACATAAATAATCCTTAAATTTCTTTCTAGTTTTATGATGTAAAACTGTCAAAACATGCAACTAACGTCTGACATAGTGTTTGGCTGACAGGTTCCGGCAATTAGCTTTCACTATTAATTTTAATGAGGTCTGCATTAAAACCATTATTCAGTAAATCCGTCTTGGTTTTTGTAATTTGGTCTAAATCGTTAAGTGGCCCTACGCGCACACGATGCCATACGCCTTTTTCAGGAATATCAGCCGTTTGCACGACAGCTTCAAAACCTTGCAATGCAAGTTTCGCTTTTAAGTTATCTGCTTCTTCCTCAGTATGAAAAGACCCTACTTGCAGATAATAAGTTTTTTTCGTGGCGGGCTCATTGTTGGCTTTCAATGTGCTTTCAACTTCTTTGCTTATTTTATTTTCATCACTTGGCAAAATCGTATAAAAGTCATAGCTTGTATCGTCATTATTAGCACTAGCCTCAGGCGAGATGTCTTTACTGGCGGTTGCATTTTTTTCTTGAGACTTCGCATCCTCAGCAATTTTGTCTGAGAGAGATTTGCTGGTCTGCTTATTCGTTTGAATCGCGAAAGGGTTATCGTCTCTTTTGAGGTAAACGACAACCGCGAGCGAAGCGGCAATGCCCAGTAAAATGCCTATTAACAGTCCAGTTAAAAACGGGCTACCCTTTTTGCTACGGGTTTGCCTTTCGGCGCTTTGTTTGTAATCTTTACTCATGGTAGATAATGTCCTTACATTCTTTCTTTGGCGGTGACGCCTAGTAAATCCAGACCGTTTTTAAGCACTTGCTGTGTGGCGTAGATTAAGCTCAAGCGAGCCATTTTAACGGTTTCATCCTCAATTAAAAACTTATATTCATTGTAATAACTATGTAGGTCACTGGCTAAATCTTTTAAATAATTTGCAATTACGTGAGGGGCAAGCTCATTTGCAGCATTTTCTACAGTTTCAGAGTATGCGCTTAAGCGCTGCATTAACGCAGTTTCGTGTGGATTATCAAGTGGGGAAAGATCAGCGCTCAATAAAAGTGATTTGTCGCCATTCCATTGCGTTAATACACTGCAAATACGCGCATGGGCATATTGAATATAGAAAACCGGGTTATCGTTGGTTTGGGCTCTAGCCAAATCAATGTCAAACACTAATTGTGAATCAGCGCGGCGTGCAGCCAAAAAGTAACGCGTTGCATCACAGCCAACTTCTTCAATTAAGTCACGTAGCGTGACATAACTCCCAGCGCGTTTTGAGAGTTTTACTTCTTCACCACCGCGCATCACGGTGACCATTTGGTGCAACACATAATCTGGCCAACCATTGGGGATGCCAATATTTAACGCTTGCAGGCCAGCACGCACGCGGGTAATGGTGCTGTGGTGATCAGCGCCCTGCTCGTTAATTACGCGAACAAAACCACGGTTCCATTTATCGGTATGATAGGCAATATCAGGGACAAAATAAGTATAGCTACCATCCGTTTTGCGCATGACACGGTCTTTGTCATCGCCAAAGTCCGTGGTTTTTAGCCAAAGGGCATCATTTGCCTCATAGGTATGCCCACTGTTGATGAGTGCTTGAACGGTATCTTTTACCTTACCTGTTGTATAAAGCGCGCTTTCTAGCGAAAACACATCAAATTTGATTTGAAACGCTTTTAAATCTAAATCTTGTTCATGACGCAAATAAGCAACACTAAAAGCACGAATAGAATCAAGATTATTAATGTCCCCGCTGGCGGTGACTTCTATATCGTCGGCAATGACGGTGTGCTTGGTTAAATATGCGGCAGCAATATCATTAATGTACTCACCTCGGTAACCATTTTCAGGAAAACTTTCGTGTTCCGTAGAGATACCCTTGCATCTAGCCAGCACGGAGATTGTAAGATTGTCAATTTGTGCGCCGGCATCATTGTAGTAAAATTCGCGGGTCACATCCCAGCCATTAGCATCTAATAACCTTGCTAAACAATCTCCAACTGCCGCACCACGGCCGTGCCCAACATGCAACGGGCCAGTTGGGTTAGCTGACACAAATTCAACCTGAACCTTTTGCCCTTGACCATTTTGGTTGCGGCCATATTGATGCCCGGCTTGCAGAATATCTTTGACCACTTTTTGCTGAGAATGGCTGTTTAGAAAAAAGTTAATAAACCCTGCACCTGCAATCTCCGTTTTTGCAATATAGTCACTGTTAGGCATAGCAGCAATGAGTTGTGTGGCAATGGCGCGTGGATTTTGTTTTAACGGTTTTGCCAAAACAAGTGCTAAATTTGTTGCAAAATCGCCATGGTCTGCTGATTTTGGTCTTTCGAGTAAAATGGCTACCTGTAGCTCAGGGGCAATTGTTTTTGCAGCGTTGGCGAGTAATTGGGTAAGATGTGTTTTCACAATAATTGCATTAAATGCTAAAAGCGCTATTTTAACCTACTGCCGTTATTTTTTCTTGAAACAATTGTTTAGTACACTATATTAGAAACACCACTTTGCCAAAATCAATCGTAAAAGTTGCTCTGGACGTTCCGTTAAATCGCTTATTTGATTATTTATCTGACAATAGCGAGATAAGAATTGGTCAGCGTGTGCTTGTGCCATTTGGGCGCAGAAATCAAATTGGCATTGTCTTGAGCCAGAGTGATTCCAGCGATTATCCAATTGAAAAGTTAAAGTCTGTAAAGCAGGTTTTTATTGATGAAACGCCGCTGGATGCAGAGTTATTAAAACTCATTCGATTTAGCGCGGACTATTATCAATACCCGTTAGGGCAAGCGCTGCTGTCAGCACTTCCTGTACGTTTGCGGCAAGTGGCCCCTGCTGTCGCGCGTAAACAGTTTATCTATAGTTTGACTGACTTAGGGCGCAGTCAAACTGTTGCACAGCTTCCTAAGCGACAGTTAGTGACACATCGTGTGTTTAGCGCCTTGTTGGCAAGCAATACGGTATCTGAAGCTGAGCTAGACACAATATCCAGTAGTGCTCGAAAAGCGGCCAAGCAATTGGTGGCAAACGGCTGGGCAAGCGCCAAGCAAGTCCATTTGTTACAGCGGGTGGCTGAAATACCCACGGCTCAAGTGCCTGAACTCAATGATGAGCAACAATCGGCTGTAGCCGAGGTGATAAAAGATTCACATCACTTTAAGTCGTGGTTATTGCACGGTATTACGGGCAGCGGTAAAACAGAAGTTTATATTCGCTTAATGCAGCATGTGTTAATGCAAAATGAAGCACAAGTATTGGTGTTGGTGCCTGAAATTAACCTTACCCCCCAGCTAGAGGCACGCTTTAGAAGTCGTTTTTCTGGCATTCCGCTCGTGAGCTTACATAGTCATTTGAGCGAAAGCGAGCGCTTACATCACTGGCAGTTGGCGCAATCAGGCGTGGCTAGAATCATTATTGGTACGCGACTTTCGGTTTTTACGCCGTTGCCGCATTTGAAGTTAATCATCATCGATGAAGAACATGATGGCTCGTATAAGCAGCAAGATAGCATGCGCTACCACGCGCGGGATGTTGCACTGGTTCGTGCAAAATGGCTGAATATTCCAGTTGTACTTGGTTCAGCAACGCCCTCGTTAGAAAGTTGGCACAATGCCACGGTAACAGCCGCTGGACTAAAGGCTAATAAATATCACCTCTTAAGCCTTAACCAACGTGCAGTTACGGCGGCACAATTACCAATCATTCATTGTATAGATACTACCAAAGTGCATCTGCAGCACGGTTTCACACCCCAACTGATAGAAGCACTAAAACTTAGGATATCGCGTGGCGAGCAGAGTTTGTTGTTTATCAACCGCCGTGGGTTCTCGCCAGTATTATTATGTTCTGCGTGTCACTGGATAGCGCCCTGTACCCGCTGTAGTAGCCGATTGGTGGTGCATTTGGGGCAGCGAAAATTACGCTGCCATCACTGTGGATACGAGCAAAAAATTCCGAATCAATGCCCAAGTTGTGGCAATGCAGACTTGCACCCAACGGGGCATGGCACGCAACGCTTAGAGCAGACTCTGGCACAGTTGCTACCCACAGCGCGAATCGCACGCGTTGATAGAGACAGCATTAGTAAAAAAAATGCCTTGGTAGAAATTTTAGACAAAGTTCACCGTCAAGAAATAGATATTTTGGTAGGGACGCAGATGCTTGCCAAAGGCCATGATTTTCCTAATTTAACATTAGTTGGCGTGATTGATGCAGATAGCGCCCTGCATAGCCCCGATTTTAGGGCAAGCGAACGATTGTTCGCACAATTGATGCAAGTGGCTGGACGTGCTGGACGTGCTGATAAAACAGGTCAAGTCATTATCCAAACACAGTTTCCTGAACACGTATTATTCAATGCGTTGCGCAGGCAAGATTACGCAAGTTATGCAAATGCTTTGTTGCATGAGCGCCAACAAATGCAATTCCCACCCTATATTTTTATGGCATTATTGCGTGCGGAAGCCAATGACTTTAATTTGGTACATCAGTTCTTAAGTTATGCATTTAAAGTTGCTAGAGATTTAAATACTAAAGTGGTAGTTTATGACCCGATTCGCCCACAAATGGAACGTTTGAAAGGCATGGAGCGTGGCTATGTGTTGATGCAAGCTGGCAATAGAGGCGTCTTGCAAAAGTTACTTAATAGATTGGTAGCACAATTAAGAGGACATACTGCATCTGCTAAGGTTAGGTGGGCGATAGATGTTGATCCATTAGAATTCTGAAAACTCGCACAAGATCATAATAATTTTTTTGTATAAACTAATACAAAATATGTCTTTGACGAGCTAAATTTAACGGATTAGTATCATTCAAACGAAACCATAGTTAAGGATGAATGAAATGACTACCTTTTCAAGGCACTTGTACACGCCCATACTTTTCGCGTTGCTAGGTTTGAGCAATGCGTTTTTAGCGCAGGCAGACGATAAACAACCTGATTCCGCTAAATCAGTGGTTGAGCAAATTGTTGACATGCAAACTAAAATAGCCAGCGGCCCGCATAAAGGATTTCGCGCGAATCATGCTAAAGGAATCATTGCGACGGGTATTTTTACGCCATCTGCCGAAGCGGCAGGTTTAACCAGCGCAGTCCATTTGCAAAACACTGCCAGCGAAGTCATTGTGCGGTTTTCAAATGCAACAGGCATTCCAACCATTGCTGACACGAGCCCAAAGGCTAATCCACGTGGCATTGCAATTCGTTTTAATCTTGCGGATGAAGCTTTTACGGATATTGTCAGTTTGTCGGTTAATCGGTTTCCGGTTTCTACCCCTGAAGCCTTTTTAGCCCTGTTGCAGGCAAATGCCGCAACAAAAGCTGATTCACCTAAACCTACCCCCATCGAACAATTTTTAGCAGAAAACCCTAGCGCGCAGGCTTTTGTGAAAATACCAAAGCCAGCACCCGCCAGTTATGCCACGCAGTCCTATTTTGGCATTAATGCGTTTAAATTTACCAATGCCAAGGGTGAGTCGCGCTATGGGCGCTACCTCATTACGCCGCTTGCCGGAAATATCGCTCTGGATGAAGCTAAAGTTGCCAGCGCTTCGCCTGATTACCTCTCTGAGGAATTGGCAGCGAGATTAAATCAGGGCGAAGCCAGTTTTCGCATTAGTGTGCAGGTTGCTAATGATGGCGACAGTATCAATGACCCCACCGTTGTTTGGCCTGAAGATAGGGCGCAAGTTGCACTTGGGACGTTGACATTAAAAGCGATTCCAGCAGACAGCAAAACCATAGAGCAAAAAATTACATTTAACCCACTCATTCTGCCTGATGGCATCGCGCCATCAGAGGATAAAATATTACTTGAGCGGCCTGCGGCCTATGCAGTGAGTGCTTCACGCCGATAAATCAAAGCTGATAAATCAAACAAGTCGCCTAGAGAAATTTAGGCGGCTTCAAACATAATTCAATTGACTCCGCGACTGTGTCGTCACCTGCAAAATGATTCGGGTATAATTGTACCCTTACGCGGGCGTCGTATAATGGTAATACCCTAGCTTCCCAAGCTAGAGCCGTGGGTTCGATTCCCATCGCCCGCTCCATCTTCACCAATAAAGTTATTACTTATGAGTAATCAATCACCACCATCCGTACTCACTTTTGCAGGCACTGACCCTAGCAGTGGCGCAGGTTTGCAGGCAGATATTCTGACATTTGCAAGCATTGGCTGCCATCCGCTATCTGTGGTGACAGCAATAACAGCGCAAGATACCATTGGCGTCAATGGTGTATTGGCCATGGACGCTGAATGGGTGAACGATCAAGCGCGTGCCATTTTAGAAGACGTGCAAGTTTCCGCGTTTAAGCTTGGGCTGTTAGGCTCAGTTGAAAATATTGCGGTCATTGCAGAAATTATGGCCGATTACCCAGATGTGCCTTTGTTAATTGACCCCATTTTAACCTCTGGCCGTGGGGATGATTTAAGTAATGATGAAATGATGGAGGCGATGATTGAGTTGCTTTTTCCGCAAGCAACTTTAATTACACCCAATAGTTTAGAAGCGCGCCGATTAGCTTTTGCTGAAGATAGCGATGAAGTCGCGCTGACTTCACTGGATGAAAGCGCGGCTAGATTATTAGCGATGGGCAGTGAATATGTGCTAATTACCGGCACACACGAGCGCACGTTAGAAGTGACCAATACGCTGTATGGCGAAAATAATTTTGTTAAAGCCTATAAATGGGAACGTTTGGTTGGCAGCTATCATGGCTCAGGCTGCACGCTCACAAGCGCCATAGCCGCTTGCATGGCGCACGGCCTCACGCTTGAAGAAGCAGTTTTGGAAGCACAAGAGTTTACTTGGCAAACCCTTAAAAACGGCTTTCGACCTGGCATGGGGCAATATATTCCTGACCGCTTGTTTTGGGCGCGTGATGAAGAAGACGCCGTGGTTACCAGTGGCGATGTGACGACAAAAGCACATTAATTAAAGCATTCAGATTGAATTCTCCGCATAAAATCAGGGGCTTATACGCCGTAACCCCAGACGAGCCCGATACAGCGCTGCTAATACAAAAAGTTACAGCAGCACTGCAAGGTGGCGTTAGTTTGCTGCAATATCGCAATAAAGCCGCTAATCATAAGTTGAAAACGCAGCAAGCGCGCGCGCTTTTACCTTTGTGTCGGCAATATGGTGTGCCGTTAATCATCAACGACTCAATTAAACTTTGCTTAACGCTCGATGCGGATGGTGTGCATTTAGGCGCAGAAGACGGCGATTTAATAGAAGCGCGCGCAAGGCTTGGCGCAGGCAAAATTTTAGGTGCCTCTTGTTATAACCGCATTGACCTTGCTACGCAGGCGCAATCAGCCGGCGCAGATTACGTGGCATTTGGCGCGTGTTTTGGCTCTAACACCAAACCCAATGCTCGCCATGCACCGCTAAGCCTTTTTAAAGAAGCTCGACAGCACATTCATGTACCGATGGTGGCCATTGGTGGAATTACCCTAGAAAATGCACAACAGGTTTTGCAGGCGGGTGCAGATGCCATTGCAGTGGTAAATACGCTGTTTAATGCAAAAAATATTACTGAAACGAGCCAGCAATTGAGCCGTTATTTTCCCCGAGAAAATTTTGATGCTCTGCGAGCCTTATAAATAAAGGCTTACAGAGCATGTAAAAAGGGTTGTGCTGAAAAAGCGCGTAAAAAGAAGGTTTACAATACGGCTAGAACACTCTGTTAAAATAGATTTTTATTCGTAATTTAAGATGACATTATGACCGCACAAGCAATCTCACAAAACCAAACCCTTTTTGAAAAATCTCAAGCGCTTATTCCCGGAGGTGTTAATTCACCAGTGCGCGCTTTTCGTAGCGTTGGCGGCACACCAATCTTCTTTAAAAAAGGGTTGGGTTCTAAGCTTTGGGATGTGGACGGTAAAGAATATATCGACTATATCAATTCTTGGGGGCCGATGATTGTAGGCCACGCGCACCCAGCCGTAATTAGCGCTGTGCAAGAAGCGGCGGCCAATAGCTTGAGCTTTGGCGCGCCAACTGGTTTAGAGCTTGAAATGGCGCAGTTGATTAACAAGCTAGTGCCGAGCATGGAGCAAGTGCGCCTAAATAGCAGTGGCACAGAAGCAACCATGAGTGCAATCCGCACGGCGCGCGGGTTTACCGGGCGCGATAAAATTGTGAAGTTTGAGGGTTGCTATCACGGCCATTCTGATGGCTTGTTAGTTAAAGCAGGTTCAGGCTTGCTGACTTTTGGCGAGCCAGATTCTGGCGGCGTTCCGGCGAGTGTGGCTGCTCACACTTTAACGCTTGAATATAATAATACGCAGCAGTTAAAAGATTTATTTGCCAAATCAGGCGATGAAATTGCCTGTGTGATTATTGAGCCTGTGGTGGGTAATATGAACCTCATTGTGCCACACATGGAGTTTTTACAAACCTTGCGCGAGCTTTGCACCCAACATGGCGCCGTGCTGATTTTTGATGAAGTGATGACGGGCTTCCGTGTGGCTTTAGGTGGCGCACAAGCGCTGTATAACATCAAACCAGACATGACGACTTTAGGTAAAGTGATAGGTGGCGGCTTGCCTGTGGGCGCGTTTGGCGGCCGAAAAGATATTATGCAATGCTTAGCGCCTGTGGGTAAGGTGTATCAGGCAGGCACATTGTCTGGCAACCCGGTTGCAGTAACGGCGGGTTTAAAAACGCTAGCGTTGATTCAAGCGCCAGATTTTCACGCAAAATTATCAGCGCAAACCCAAAAATTAGTAGATGGCTTAAAAACCGCGGCAAAAGAAGCGGACGTAATTTTTAACGCACAAAGTGTGGGCGGCATGTTCGGCCTGTATTTCTGCGAAAAATGCCCAACTTCTTATCATGAAATGATGCAATCCAATAAAGAGCACTTTAATCAGTTTTTCCACAGCATGTTAGATAGCGGCATTTATTTAGGCCCGTCGGCCTTTGAAGCAGGTTTTGTTTCAGCCGCGCATAGCGATGCAGACATTGCTACAACGCTCAACGCGGCTAAGGTAGCTTTTTCAAGCATTAAAATTTAAGTATTAAAAACTTAAGGCTGAATTCTTGCGAATATGCACCATTTTGGGGTAAAGTATCTGCCCGCTAAAAATAATGCACTCATCAAGTGCATTTGGTAAGTTGAGTCATGCTGATTTGTAAAATAATCATGACATTTAGCGGTTGTGACTATATTTAAACCCTAAATTTGAGAAGACATCATGCCCTATGTAGCCGAAACCATTGCCAGATTAAAAAAATCAGCGCCAGCAGAAGTTGAATTTTACCAAGCGGTTGAAGAAGTGTTAACTTCACTTCGCCCGTTGTTAGATAAAAATCCAAAATACAGAAAACACGGCATTATTGAGCGTATTGTAGAGCCAGAACGTCAAATTTCTTTCCGCGTTTCTTGGATTGACGACAAAGGCCATGTGCAAGTCAATAAAGGCTACCGCGTTCAATATAGTTCAGCGATTGGCCCTTATAAAGGCGGCATTCGTTTTCACCCAACCGTTTACTCAGGCATTATTAAGTTCTTGGGCTTTGAGCAAATTTTCAAAAACTCATTAACAGGTTTGGCAATTGGCGGCGGCAAAGGCGGTAGCGACTTTGATCCAAAAGGCAAATCAGACAATGAAATTATGCGTTTCTGCCAATCATTTATGACAGAGCTTTATCGCCATATTGGTGCTACTGTGGATGTGCCAGCAGGTGACATTGGCGTGGGTGGCCGTGAAATTGGCTACATGTATGGCCAATACAAACGTTTAACAGGCAGCTACGAAGGTGTGTTAACTGGTAAAAAACTTAACTGGGGCGGCTCACTAGCGCGTACTGAAGCCACAGGTTACGGTGCTGTTTACTTTGCACAAAACATGCTTGAAGGCCGTGGTGATTCACTCAATGGCAAAACTTGCGTCGTTTCTGGTGCGGGTAACGTTGCGATTTACACGATTCAAAAATTGCACCAATTAGGTGCTAAAGCCGTCACATGTAGCGATTCACGCGGCTTTATCTACCACGAAAAAGGCATTGATTTAGCCTTGCTTAAACAACTAAAAGAAGTTGAAGGCGCATCGCTAGAGAAATACCTAGAAACGCATAAAGACGCAAAATATACCCCAGTGAGCGCTTACCCTGCAGGTAGAAATGCAGTGTGGTCTGTGCCTTGCCAAGCGGCTTTTCCAAGTGCAACGCAAAATGAGCTGAACGAAGCCGATGCAAAAGAGTTATTGAAAAATGGCTGTATTTGCATTTCTGAAGGCGCCAACATGCCTTCAACCCCTGAAGCGGTTGAAGCGTTTCTAAAAGCTAAAATCTGCTACGGCCCAGGTAAAGCGGCTAACGCAGGTGGCGTGGCAACTAGCCAGTTAGAAATGGCGCAAAATGGCAGCATGCAACAATGGACGTTTGAAGAAGTGGATGCCAAATTAAAAGACATTATGAAAAATATCTACATTCGTGCAAGTGAAGCGGCGGCAGAATTTGGCGAGCCAACCAACTTGGTATTGGGTGCAAACATTGCTGGCTTCCGTAAGGTAGCAGACGCAATGATTGACCAAGGCGTTGTGTAAGCGAGCTTTTAGTTAGGTCAAACCCGCAACGAAAGTTGCGGGGTTTTTTGTGTTTAAAATTTATTTTTTTATAGTCAAAGAGCCTAAACCTTTTCACCTGTCCTGTAAGCCTTATAAATAAAGGCTTACAGGGCAGCGTTTTTTTCTCGTGTTATTTAGCTGCTTAGTTAGCTACTTTTCACCGTCCATTTTTCAGCGTTAATTACTAAAAAGTTCTAAAACAGTGCACATACAAATACGCCAGCACTATCTTGGTGCATCAATGGTGTTTGAGCGCGTAAATATTATCGACTACCATGCGAAAATATTTGTAACAAAGCGTCAAACAAACTTACAACCTTATGATTTATATAAATATTAAAGAGTAAATATGTAAAATATTTGTGAACTCATTATAGCTTGCACACTTTTTGCTTAATACTTTTACCCCAGCGTATTTTGTATTGGTAGTAAGCTGGCTAAAGTGTAGTCAAACATGAGGGTTAAGGTTGATGGAGCAGGCTGTGAATCAAGCATTGAATCAAACATTAAATCAGACAAACAATCATTTGTTAGCACCAAAAGCGCAGGGCTTATATCGCCCGAGTAATGAGCGCGACGGCTGTGGCGTGGGTTTTGTAGCGCACATCAAGGGTAAAAAAAGCCATCAAATTGTGCAGCAAGGCTTAGCCCTGCTCACCAATTTAACGCATCGAGGTGCCACGGGTTATGACCCCAAGCTGGGCGATGGCGCAGGCTTGCTCATGCAATTGCCAGATACGTTTATGCGTAAAGAGGCGGCTAAACTCAACATTACTTTGCCGCCTGCTGGCCAATATGCGGTAGGCAATGTATTTTTACCGCAGCTTGCCAAAAACCGTGCGGCATGTGAAGCCTTATTCACCAAGATTATTGCAGAAGAAAACCAAACATTATTGGGTTGGCGTGATGTACCCGTGGATAACAGCAACATCGCGCAAGCCGCGCGTGATGTTGAGCCGGTGATGCGTCAGGTGTTTATTGCATCAACGGGTACAGACCAAAATCCAGAGAGTCAGAATAAATTTGAGCGTAAATTATTTGTGATTCGTAAACGCATTGAGCATGCGGTGCGCGCACTTAATTTGCAAGACAACGCTATGTTTTACCTGCCTTCGCTTTCATCCCGCACCATTGTTTACAAAGGCATGTTGCTGGCCAATGAAGTGGGCGTTTATTACAAAGATTTAAGCGATGGCACGGTGGTTTCTGCCTTGGCGCTGGTGCATCAACGTTTTTCTACCAACACCTTCCCCGCTTGGGATTTAGCCCATCCATTCCGCATGATTGCGCACAATGGTGAAATTAACACCATTCAAGGCAATGTCAATTGGGTGGCGGCGCGCCATGAAACCATGAAATCGAGCCTCATTGGTGAAGATTTAGAAAAGCTGTGGCCATTGATTGTCGATGGACAATCTGATTCTGCCTGCTTTGATAATTGCTTAGAGTTACTGGTGGCGGGCGGTTACAGCTTGCCACATGCCATGATGATGTTGATTCCTGAAGCTTGGGGTGCAAAAGACGCGGCAGGCAAGCCGCTGATGGAAGAAGAGCGTCGTGCCTTTTATGAATACCACGCGGCACTCATGGAGCCATGGGATGGCCCGGCCGCCGTTGCGTTTACCGATGGACGCATGGTGGGCGCAACCTTAGACCGTAATGGTTTGCGTCCGGCACGTTATTTGGTAACCGATGACGACATTGTGATGATGGCGTCTGAAATGGGCGTGATTACGTTTCCGCAAGAAAGAATTGTTAAAAAGTGGCGGTTAGAGCCTGGCAAAATGTTGCTGATTGACATGGAGCAAGGCCGTATTATTGCCGATGCTGAAGTCAAAAATGCACTTGCCGGCGCAAAGCCTTACCAGCAATGGCTGAAAAAATCTCGCTACTTTTTGTGCGATATGCCAAAAATTGAAAGTGATTTTAAATTAACCGCAAGCTTGCTGGACATTCAGCAGGCCTTTGGTTACACACAAGAAGACATTAAATTTGTATTACAGCCGATGGTGCAAACGGGCGAAGAAGCTTATGGCTCGATGGGTAACGATGCTGCGCTGCCCGTGTTATCTGCAAAGCCTAAGCTTTTGTACAATTACTTTAAGCAATTATTCGCGCAGGTGACCAACCCGCCAGTTGACCCGATTCGTGAAGAATTGGTGATGTCACTGACCACCTTTATTGGCCCAAAACCTAATTTATTGGCCATTGACGAGACCAATCCCCCTGTGCGCTTAGAATCTAGTCAGCCAGTACTCACTTTAAATGAGCTCGAACAGTTAAAGGCAATTGCTACCCTCACGCAAAATCAACACAAATCTTTGCTGCTGGACATTACCTACCCTGCCGCGCAAGGCA
>JAKQTB010000006.1 GCA_029569495.1 Pseudomonadota bacterium
TGTACTGTTAAATGTAAGAGCAGGGCGCAATTTAGACCCGCAACAAGTGGCCGCCGTTGTGCATTTGGTGGCCAGCAGCGTGCCTAACTTGCCCATTGAGAACGTGACAGTGGTAGACCAGCACGGTACTTTGTTGTCTGATACTTCAAAAAAAGCAGGTGCAAATGGCTTAGATGCAATCCAAATTAAATATATTGATGAGATGCAGCAGAGCATCGTTAAACGCGTGGAATCCATTATTGCGCCGATAGTAGGGGCTAAAAATGTGCGCGCTGAATCAAATGTTGAAATTGATTTTTCATCGACTGAACAAGCGGCAGAAACGTATAAGCCTAATCAGCGGGCAGAAGATGCTGCGATTCGTAGTATGCAAAATAGCGAGTCACAAACAGGTAATGGTGGCGCTGCCACAGGCGTGCCTGGTGCTTTATCTAATCAGCCGCCCGCTAACGCAACTGCACCGATTGTGGCCGATGGCGCAACGGCAGGCGCTGCGGCAGGTGCTGAAGCTGCCGCAATCAACAGCCAAAAAAATACCACGACGAATTTTGAAGTTGATAAAACCGTGCGTTACACCCAACAAGCAATGGGCGGTGTTAAACGTATTAATGTGGCGGTGGTGGTCAATAACATGCAAGTGATTGATGCTAAGGGCAAAGTAACTTATCGTCCGCTTTCAGCCGCTGAAAAACAGCAAATCAATGATTTAGCCATGCAGGCCATGGGTTTTAACAAAGAGCGTGGTGATTCATTGACGATAGTAAATAGTCCGTTTGCAGAAAATCCTGTAGAACCCGTTGCTGAATTGCCACTTTGGAAAAATCCAACCGTGATTGAATATGGCAAAGATGCCTTGCGCTTTTTAGTGGGCATCATTGTGTTGATGATGCTCTATAAACGTGCCTTAAAACCAATGCTCAATAAGCTCACAACCCCTGCACCACAGTTGTTACCTGCACCACAAGGTGGTCAAGAAGATGCCACGGTAACTTTAAGTAATCAATCCGGCAATGCCGTGCCGCCCTATGAGCAAAATTTGCTTGCCGCAAAACAAATGGCAAAGGATAACCCACGCATTGTGGCAAGCGTGGTTTCAAATTGGACGAACGGAAATGAGTCATAAATGAGTGATGCAGGCGTAATGAGAAGCGCGGTTCTAATGCTGGCGCTGGGTGAGGATGAAGCAGCAGAAGTGATGAAATATCTTGGCCCGAAAGAAGTGCAAAAACTTGGCGCTGCGATGGCATCATTGAAATCGGTTGGGCGTGACCAAGTGGAAACAGCACTCAGTGAATTTATGCTGGAAGCCGAACAAAACAGCAATTTTGGGCTGGATTCAGATGAGTATATTCGCTCTGTATTGACCAAAGCGCTGGGGGATGACAAAGCATCCAATTTATTAAACCGTATTTTGCAATCCAGTGATGCAAGCGGAATTGAAGGCTTAAAGTGGATGGACGCACCAAGCGTGGCAGAGTTAATTAAAAACGAACACCCGCAAATTATCGCTACCATTTTGGTGCATTTAGAAGCTGACCAAGCGGCTGAAATTGTGAGCAATTTCACTGATCGTTTGCGCCAAGATGTGATGCTGAGAATTGCCACTTTAGATGGCGTTAAGCCCATCGCTTTGCGTGAACTGAATGAAGTGATGACTAAATTGCTCACCGGCAATGAAAATCTTAAAAAACAAAGTATGGGCGGCATTAAGGTGGCGGCTGAAATTATGAACTACATGGGCGGCGAAAAAGAGGCTGAGCTGATGGAAGGCCTGAAAAGCTACGATGAAGACATGGCGCAGCAAATCATGGATGAGATGTTTGTGTTTGATAACATCATGGATGTGGATGATAAGGGCATTCAGGCGTTGCTCAGAGAAGTGCAGTCTGAAACATTGATTATTGCCCTAAAAGGCACTACCGAAGAAATGCGCGACAAGATTTTCCGCAATATGTCGTCGCGCGCGGCCGAAATGATGAAAGAAGATTTAGAAACCAAAGGCCCGGTCAAACTTTCTGAAGTGGAAGCACAGCAAAAACAAATTCTGCAAATTGTGCGCCGCTTGGTAGATGAAGGGCAAATTATGTTAGCTGGTAAGGGTGGTGATGACCAATATGTCTAATTTCGCCACCCCCAAAGAGCAGCAAACGGCTTACGAGCGTTGGGAAATGTCATCTTTTCCGGATGATTTTTCGCAATCTCGCCCAGCCAGACAAAAGCCAGAAAAAAGCACGACAGACGCGGGTGTGTTAGCCAAAATTATTGAAGGCGCGCGCAAAGAAGCCTATGAAAAAGGCATTCAAGAAGGCTTTACAGTTGGCATGGCTAAGGCCAGAGAGCAGGCTTTAGTTGAAAAGCAGGCGTTTGCCCAGTTGATGGATAGTTTTAGTACAGCGTTAGAAAATAAAGATGCACAAATTGCTGAAGATGTACTATGCCTTGCGCTAGACATTGCAAAATCGATGCTAAAAATTAAACTCAACGTAGACCCAACGGTGATTTTGCCATTGGTGATGGATGCGATTCATTACTTACCAAGTGTTCAAAAGCCAGCCAGAATTATGGTGCATCATGATGATGCGCACATTCTGCGCGAGTATCTGGCCGAAGAGTTATTGAGCCAAGAATGGCAAGTGCAAGAAGATAGCAATATCGAGCGCGGCGGTTGTTTGGTTGAAACTGGGGCGAATCAAATTGATGCCACTACACAAGTGCGTTGGAAGCGAATTAGTGAGGCTTTGGCGCAAAAAAATGATTGGTTATTGCCATAATGCAAGCGAGCGCTATCAGCCAAGAAAAAGCAATCGGCAACCTCCATCAGGAGCGCTGGCAGGATTACATGCGCGATTGCCGTGAAATTTTACGCATTATCGAGCCACTTGAAATTGCTGGCCGTATCACAAAACTCACCGGCTTGGTGATGGAAGCTGTTGGCATTCAATTACCGATTGGCTGTGCCTGCTACGTGCCGCTAGCTGAAGGCCGCCGTGTGGAGGCTGAAGTGGTAGGGTTTGATGGCGATGTGCTATTGCTCATGCCGCAAAGCAGTGTAGATGGCGTGGTGCCAGGGGCAAAAGTTTTTGCACTTGAAATTGCAGAAGCGCTACCAAAGCCACATTTTAATAACCCGCCACGCAGAAGAGTCACCGATCGCGCCCGCCACTTGCCTGTAGGTGAAGATTTATTAGGCCGCGTGGTCGATGGTGCGGGCAACCCGTTAGATAATTTAGGCAAAATTGCATCAAGCAAAAGTGCGCCATTGAGTGCGCGCCCGATTAATCCGCTGATGCGTGCGCCGATTGAAGAAACGCTAGATGTAGGTGTACGCGCAATTAACGCCATGCTGACTGTGGGCCGTGGGCAGCGGATGGGCTTATTTGCTGGTTCTGGCGTGGGTAAAAGTGTGCTGCTAGGCATGATGGCCCGTTACACCACTGCGGATGTGATTGTGGTCGGTTTAATTGGCGAGCGTGGTCGTGAAGTACAAGAGTTTATTGAAAACATTTTGGGTGAAGAAGGCTTGGCGCGCTCAGTGGTAGTCGCCGCGCCGGCAGATGCTTCAGCGTTAATGCGTCTGCAAGGTGCTAATTACGCCACCACCATTGCCGAGAGCTTTCGTAACCAAGGCAAAAATGTGTTGCTGATTATGGATTCACTCACCCGTTATGCCATGGCGCAGCGTGAAATTGCGTTGGCGATTGGTGAGCCGCCTGCGACGAAAGGTTATCCGCCCTCTGTTTTTGCAAAATTGCCCGCGTTGGTGGAACGCACCGGTAACGGCATGCGCGGCGAAGGTTCAATAACCGCTTTTTATACTGTGCTGACTGAAGGCGACGACCAGCAAGACCCCATTGCCGATGCGGCACGTGCGATTTTAGATGGCCACATTGTGCTTAGCCGCAGCTTGGCTGAAAGCGGGCATTATCCTGCGATTGATATTGAACAATCGATTAGCCGTGCCATGCACAACATTACCAGCCCAGCACATCAAAAATTAGCACGTAAATTAAAACAACTTAATTCGCGTTATATGCGCAGCATAGATTTAATTAATGTGGGCGCTTATGAAGCAGGCAGTGACCAAGTGCTGGATGAAGCGATTGCAAAACACGAAATGGTTGAAGCTTTTTTACAGCAAGATATTGATGAGTCAGCAGGCTTTGGCGATAGTTTGCAGGGCTTAGCTGCCATTTTAGAGGTATAGAGTAGCGCCCGATGACGACAATTTCTCCTCAAGTATTAAAACTGCTTACTGAAACAGCAGCAAAAGAAGTGGAACTTGCCACCGAAGCTTTGGCAAAGGCCATGAAGCAGGCCACAGAGGCACAACAAAAACTCGACATGCTGATTGAATATCGGCGTGATTACTTAAATAATTTGAGTAAAACCCTTGAGCGCGGCATGAGCGCTGAAGCGCACCAAAATTTCCATCACTTTTTGGCAAAGTTAGACCAAGCGGTGGCCGGGCAAAAAGATGTGCTGGTGTCAGTGCAATATCACGTCACGGTGCAAAAACAGCTTTGGCAAGAATGTCAGCGTAAAAAGCTCTCTTATGAAGTGCTTGCCACACGTAAAAATAAGCAATTGCATCATGTGGCGCTTAAAAAAGAGCAAAAAGAGATGGATGAGTTTGCCATGCGGGCAAGCCATAAAAAATAGCGTGGAAGATTTAAGCGGTTTATTTACCCTAAACGTAATTAGGTCATAATTTGGAGTTTGGTATGATGCAAAAAATGTCAACGTCAGCAGCGCCAGCTGCCGCAATCAGCAAAATGAACGGCTTTGAGAATAAAGCCAATGCCAGTGCTGAAATGCAAACCGTAGCCCCTGCCAGTACATTCCAATCGGTATTGAAATCGCAGGTGCAAACGCGCCAGCCAAAGCCAACAGCCGAAGCAGCCAAACAACACACGCCGCACACTGCAAAGCAGGTGGCCGCCAAAACAGCGAATCAAACAGACGCTGGCCAAAAAACAAATCACACTACGGCTGTTATAAGCAATATCGCGCGGCAAGACGAAGCCGAATCTATGGCGACTTCAAAAGCGGTGGACGAGATGGTGGAATTGGCTGGCATGGCCTTGCCTGCTGAAGCCAAGTCAGTTAATCAAGATGAAGCACTGACCGCCGACCCTAGTAAAAACAGCCAACCTGAAGGTATTGCATTGTTTGGATTGATGCCTACGGTGACAAAATTGACCCCATTGCAAGACAATGCCCATGATGTACAAGTGACAATCAATACACAAACGCCTAGCAGTGATGCCAAAAATGACTCGACGATTGAACTTGGCAAACCAGATGTTATTGCGCCAAAAGATGCATTAATAGCAAATTCAGTGACGCGTGCAGGGGTTTCTTCACAATTCAATGAGGCTAAACCACTGCAAATGCAGTCGCAAGACCTTGTACTTAACGCTGCAAATGCCAACCAAGATGTAGAAACCCCAATGCCATTGGCCTCAGCCATTTCAGGGTTACAAAAATCATTGGCAACGCCTTCTATTGAAAGCCCGCAAGTTGCGCAGCAAGTTGCAACTAGCCATGTGGCTGAAGCTTTTTCAGGCAAAGCTACTTGGAATCAAGCCATTAGCCAGAGAGTGCTTTGGATGGTGGGGGCGGGCGAGCAGTCAGCCACGTTAACCCTGAACCCGCCAGATTTAGGGCCGCTGCAAGTGGTGGTGCATGTGCATAATGGCATGGCCGATACGCGGTTTACTTCGGATAATGCTGAAGTGCGACAAGCACTGCAGGACGGTATGGATAACCTTCGCGAGAAAATGCGCGAATCAGGTGTGCAATTAGGCCAAACCAATGTGCAATCGGGTGAGCAATCACGCCAGGAGTTTCAGCAAACTTCACAGCAAAACAATTTAGGCGCACGTAACAGTACCACCACTGAAGCCACGCAAAATGCACCCGTGATGAGCCAAGTGAAAACGTATGTTGCCAACGGCTTGGTGGATACTTTCGCATAGCCAACCGCGCTAATTTAAGGCGTAAATCTACATTCGTTTTTTTATGTTGTAAATTGGTTTAATTTGCTCGAGAAAAAATTTATGCTCTGTAAGCCTTTATTTATAAGGCTCACAGAGCATCAAAAAAGGTTGGATGTGGAAATGGCATTAAAACTTACTTTTTTGTGATGCCAATTTTGCTATTTGTTTAGTTCAGGTGAACCTCTAGCATTTCATTAGCAATTGTTAATATAACGCCTTTTTCCCCTTCTAATCCTCGCATGTTATTGCGTTATTTTTCTCCATAATGGCATTGTCGATTTAGCCTAAGGCTGTGAATTAGGCGGTGTATTTATAGAGAAAGGCAATACCATGGCAGCAGATCCAAAACCAGAAGCCGCAGAAGCGGCACCAAAATCAAAAAAGAAATTGATTATTATCATCGCGGCGGTTGTGTTGCTGGCAGGTGGTGGCGGTGCGGCTTGGTTCTTTACCCAAAGTAAAGCTGACCATAAAAAAGAAGTGAAGCATGAAGAGGTTGAAAAAGCGCCGGTTTTTGTCACGCTTGAAACGTTTACCGTGAATTTGCAGCCAGACCCTGATGAGAAGTTCTTGCAACTAGACATCACCACGCAAGTGGCAACGCCTGAAGCGGCCGAGCAGCTTAAAGCGCAAATGCCAGCGGTGCGTAATCGTTTGTTGATGCTGCTTACCAGTAAAATGGCTTCAGAAATTTCCAGTACAGAAGGCAAGCAGGCGCTGAGTGAAGAAATTACCGCAGAGCTTAAAAAGCCGTTTAGTGAAAAAGGCAAACCTCTGGAAATTTCAGGCGTTTTCTTTACTTCATTTGTTATTCAATAAATGTGCGAAATTTAATATTGCGAGTATTGCACCGTGGCTGATAAATTTTTATCTCAAGATGAAGTAGATGCCCTGCTCAAAGGCGTGGATGGCGATGAGGATGATGGCCAATCCAAAGGGGATGAGAGTGAGGTTCGTCCTTATAACCTAGCCACGCAAGAGCGCATTGTGCGTGGCCGTATGCCCACGCTTGAAATTATTAACGAGCGCTTTGCACGGCTGTTACGCATTGAGTTGTTTAATTTTTTGCGTCGCGCCGTTGAGGTTTCCGTCGGCCCAGTCAAAATCACCAAGTACAGTGATTTTATTCGTAATTTAGTGGTGCCAACCAATTTAAATTTAATCAACATTCACCCCTTACGTGGCACAGCGTTGATGGTGTTTGACCCAACATTAGTGTTTTTAGTGGTCGATAATATGTTTGGTGGCGATGGCCGCTTCCATACCCGCATTGAAGGGCGAGACTTTACCCAAACCGAGCAACGCATTATTCAGCGCATTTTAAATATTGTGTTTGATACGTATTCAAAATCTTGGGAGCCTGTGTATCCGGTGCGATTTGAATATATTCGTTCAGAAATGAATACCCAATTTGCAAACATTGCTACGCCAAATGAGGTGGTTGTTGAAGTCACCTTCAACATTGAGCTTGGGCCCGCCAGTGGTGAAGTGCATCTGTGTATTCCTTATTCAATGATAGAACCCATTCGCGATTTGCTCGCGTCACCCTTGCAGGGAGAAGTGTTAGGTGTAGATAAGCGCTGGGTTAAGCTCATGACACAACAAGTGCAGGCGGCTGAAGTTGAAATTGTGACCGATTTAGCCAAAACCAACATGCGGCTGGGTGATGTGCTCAATATGAAAGTGGGCGATGTGATTCCCCTGCAGATTGATGAAGCGGTTGAAGCCAATGTAGATGGCATTCCAGTCATGTTATGCAAGTACGGAATTTTTAATGGGCAATATGCCTTGCGAGTAGAAAAGCTGTTGAGATCAAACTCAACAGAATATGTTAAAGGAGAGCCATATGGCGACTGATACAGTAGATGAAAATGACGTAGAAGAAATTGCAGATGACGTTTGGGGCGCTGCCATGGCCGAGCAATCTGCGGCAGAGACCTCTTCAGTGCTGCAAAACAGCAGTGCGGACCAATCACAAGTGTTTACCGAGTTTTCTGCAAAAAATAAACTGCATGAAACTCAGAATGACATTGATTTTATTTTAGATATTCCCGTACAACTCACCGTTGAATTGGGCCGCACAAAGATTGCCATTAAAAACTTATTGCAACTTGCACAGGGTTCGGTGGTGGAGTTAGACGGCATGGCGGGCGAGCCTATGGACGTGTTGGTGAACGGCTGTCTCATCGCGCAGGGTGAAGTCGTGGTGGTGAATGATAAATTTGGTATTCGTCTCACAGACATTATTACGCCTGCAGAGCGTATTCGTAAAATCAATCGATAACAATTTGTGATGAAAGTTAAACACGCAACACTGATATTGGCGGGTTTGTTGAGCGCGCCAATCAATATTTTGGCCGCAACGGCCACCAGCACAGCACCCTCAACCTCAGGCAGTTTATTTAAGATGTTTTTAGGTTTGGCTGTTGTATTACTGGTGATGGCGGCCATTACTTGGGCGTTAAAGCGTATTGTGCCAGGTGCTGGAGGCCAGCAATCGGTCATTAAAGTGGTGGGTGGCGTAAGTGTAGGTACCAGAGAGCGTGTCGTGGTGGTGGAAGTGGCCGGCCGTTGGTTGGTGGTAGGTGTGGCAGCAGGGCAGGTCAACGCGATTGCGAATTTAGATAAAACAACAGATAGCCTGAATGACGCGCTACAAAATACCCCTGCCAATGCAGAGGCTGGCCTGCAAGGGTTCACGCAATCACTACCGCCGCAATTCTCAACGTGGCTAAAAAAGTCAAAAGATAAACTGGCAGCGCATTCAAATGCAAAATAAACCATCAAAAATCATCGCGTTATTGTGTTTGGCAGCAGGTTTGTTGCTGCCAATAAGCACTTTTGCTGAAAACGGCATTTCTGTAATTAACGCAACGCCAGCTGCGGGCGGTGGGCAAAACTATAGCTTGAGCCTGCAAACGCTCATTTTGCTGACATCGCTCACTTTTATTCCTGCCGTCGTGCTGATGATGACAGGGTTTACGCGCATCATCATTGTGCTGTCGTTATTAAGACAAGCGTTAGGTACGCAATCTGCACCGCCAAATCAGGTGATGATTGGCTTATCGTTATTTTTAACTTTTTTTGTGATGAGCCCGGTGATTGATAAAATTTACACCGATGCGTATCAACCTCTTGCAAAAATAGAATTTCTACGGAGCAGGCCATCGACATTGGCTCAAAACCGCTTAAAGAATTTATGCTCAAACAAACGCGTGAGTCTGATTTGGCCTTGTTTGTAAAAATGGCGCAAATTGAAAAAATCGACACGCCCGAGCAAGTGCCACTTAAAGTGCTCGTGCCTGCATTTATGACCAGTGAACTCAAAACCGCGTTTCAAATTGGCTTTGCGATTTTTATTCCGTTTTTAATTATTGACATGGTGGTTGCCAGCGTCTTGATGTCAATGGGGATGATGATGGTGTCGCCGGCTATTGTGGCACTACCTTTTAAGTTGATGCTTTTTGTGTTGGTGGATGGCTGGGCGCTGTTGATGGGTTCACTCGTGCAAAGTTTTTTCTAAGAAAATTAAACTATAAATTTCTTTAAAGTAAAAAGGATAAAAAATGACGCCAGAAAGTGTGATGTCCCTCGGGGGCGAAGCCATGCAAATCACCCTAATGGTGGCAGCCCCCATCTTATTGACGGTGCTCATCATTGGTTTGGTGGTGAGTATTTTTCAGG
>JAKQTB010000013.1 GCA_029569495.1 Pseudomonadota bacterium
CACAGTGGCGTTGGGTAATATTCATAAAAATAGGCAAGGCTTGCATGGCGTACTTAATCAGTAGACTTTGTTAAAAATGGTTGAATTATTTGGCACGCAATAATTCTTTAAGCGCTTGTTTAGCCTCAACATCCCCCTGTAAGGCAGAAAGCCGAAACCAATAAAAGGCTTCTTTTCTATTGCGCTCGACACCGCGGCCTTCGTTGTACATATTACCTAGGTTATATTGCGCATCCACATCATGTTGGTCGGCGGCTAACAAATACCAATTCAGCGCTTGCTGATAATCTTGTGCGACACCTGCACCCACATCATATGTATAGCCTAGCATTGATTGTGCTGAAGCATAGCCTTGGTCGGCAGACTTACGGTACCAGGCCACCGCTTGCTTTTGATCTTCTTTAACGCCACGGCCATAAAAATACATTTGCCCGAGGTTATATTCTGCTGTTGGATTTTTTTCCGCCGCCGCTTTGCGATACCACATCAGCGCCTTTTCATAATCCATTTTCACCCCTTGCCCAAGCTCATACATCACGCCCAAATAAGTTTGCGCATCCGTATGCCCCGCTTTGGCTGACTGTTCAAACGCCTTTAAGGCTAAGCCGTAATTTGATTTTTCATACTCACTTACACCTTCGTCATAATCGGCTAAGGCCGAAAATGAAAAAAACAGCATGAGCCATAGCATCGTCACCAATCTAAACATTTCAGAATCCTCCCGAATTTCACGCTAGGCGTTGTTAAAAGTAAGTTGTTAGAAGTAAGGTTTCGATTTTAAAGGATTAAGCCATTTGGGCAAGAAAAAAATCTTTTTCAGGCTGCAAAATCACTCGAGAAAAAAATAATGCCCTGGAAGCCTTTGTTTACAAGGCTTTCAGGGCAGTCAAAAAGGTTGAGTATTAATTAGCGCTAAATTAGCATAAATTTAAGCGTTAATTTAGTGTGATTTTTTCACCGCTCTCTGCATGAAAATAAGTTAAATGCGCAAAGCTGCTGCCACCTGAAGTGAGCGAACCGTCAAACAACGATTTTCCGTCAACATCCACAACCGCATAACCATTATGATAGAGCGTCACTTCTGCTAATTTAGGCGTGGCGGCCTCGGCTTTGTCAGTTGCCTGCAATTTGCCAGTAGGTTTTGTCCCCCCAGTTTTTGTCATAGCGTGCTGACTTTCACGCATTTCAAAACTAATGCAATTTTCTTCTTCCGCCTCAGAATAGACTTCCCACTGACGGCCGCCCGTCAACTGCGTGAGCCAAGCAGGCAAATCCACTTCTACGCGGCAAATAATCGGTTCATCCCACGCTGGGTGATGAAGCTCTGCCTGCGTGAGCTCAATTGCGTTATGTTGATTGGAATTTTCTGTCATGTTATTTCCTTCTTGCCATTATAATACTTCATATTGACGATGGTGGCGGCTTGGCCATTTTTCAAGTGCACTGATTTTCTTTAAAAACGCTTGGCAGCCACAACTACTTAACGGCGCGTGAATGCCTGAAGTTTACAGTGTGCTACAAATAATGCCAAAATAAACTATTAATAATAAGGGGATTTTATGTTGAGTGGTTTGAGCGAAATTTCAACGCTACTTGCGCAAAACAGCACGTTATTTATTACCATTTCTGTGATATTTGGTTTGCTAGTGGGCAGTTTTTTAAATGTCGTCATTTATCGCATGCCCAAAATTATGGAGCGAGAATGGCACAACAACTGCCTTGAACTTCAGGGGCTGGAAATTCCCGAGCAACCAAAATTCAGCATTTCAAAACCGCGTTCTGCTTGCCCGCATTGCGGCCACAAAATTACTGCGCTTGAAAACATTCCCGTGATTAGCTACTTGTTTTTAAGAGGAAAATGCAGCAGCTGCCAAGCTAAAATCAGCCCACGCTACCCACTGATTGAAGCCCTTACTGGCTTGCTCATCGGGCTGGTCAGCTGGAAATTTGGCTACAGCAGTCTGATGCTTTTTGCCTGGCTTTTCACGTTCGCGCTCATTGCATTAACGTTTATTGACTTTGATACACAACTATTACCCGACGACATTACGTTGCCGCTATTATGGTTAGGCTTATTTGTAAATCTAAACAGTGGATTTACTGACTTAAAATCAGCCGTCATCGGCGCTATTGCCGGCTATTTGATTCTCTGGTCAATTTACTGGGTATTCAAACTGGTCACCGGCAAAGAAGGCATGGGCTATGGTGACTTTAAACTACTGGCCGCGATTGGCGCATGGTTTGGCTGGCAATTACTTCCTGCGGTGATTTTATTATCGTCCATTGTCGGCGTTATCATTGGTGTTGGGCTAATCATTTACGCCAAACGCGGCCGTGAAGTACCCATGCCATTTGGGCCATTTTTAGCGCTTGGCGGTATTGCGGCCTTGTTTTATGGCCAACAACTCGCTGGTTATTATCTGCACTAATGTCAATTATTGCACTCACAGGCGGTCTGGGTTCTGGCAAAAGTGAAGCGGCAAAACAGTTTGCCAAACTTGGCGTGCCTGTTGTAGATACCGATGTGATTGCGCATGCACTCACAGCCAATGGCGCACCTGCACTTAAGCAAATTAGCGAACTTTTTGGGCCTCAGTTTTTAACGAATGAAGGTGCATTAGATCGCGCAAAGCTACGCGCACATGTGTTTGCCCACCCACAAGAGCGCAGCAAGCTTGAAGCCTTATTACACCCGCTGATTCGCGCTGCAGCACTCAAGCAACTGGCCGAAAATGAACATCAACAACACCCTGACTATCAAATTTTGGTGATTCCGCTTTTATTTGAAAATAATCAGTACCAAACCAGCATTCACAAAATTTTACTGATTGATTGTGATGAACAACTGCAAATTGCGCGTGCCATGGCACGAAGCTTTTTGACCCAAGCCGAAGCGCAGGCCATATTAGATGCGCAGGTTTCTCGTACAACCCGATTAAAACTTGCGGATGAAGTCATAGAAAACAATGGCACATTGGCCGAATTAACTGAAAGTGTCGAGAAAATGCACCAAAAGCTCATTAAAATTTGCCATTAAACCTTGCATAGTCAGCCAATAACTTTGATAATTCAGTTCAAATTTGAATTTAAGCTTTATTTTGGGTTAGTGATGTAAACCATGCCTAGTTACGACTATCCATTCAACGAACGTATACGCACTTTACTGCGGATTGAAGACTTGTTCGCCAAAGTAATGCACAATCTAGAAACAGACCACGAATTCCACCATCACGCTGCGCTACTCACCTTGTTGCAAATTTCAGATATTGTTGAACGCGCTGATTTACGTTCAGAATTATTGCAAGAACTTGCCCGCCAAAAACTGGTAATGGATTCCCTTAAAGGCAACCCAGCCATTGCTAGCGCCAAGCTCGAAAGCATTTTGGCTGAGATTGACACGGCAGTCGACGCACTTCGTGCTGAAAACACAAAACTAGGCCAAACACTACGTAACAATGAATGGCTGATGGCGATTAAACAGCGCACCGGCATTCCTGGCGGCGTATGTGAGTTTGATGTGCCGTCATATCACTACTGGTTAAATCTCGGCCCGACAAAGCGCCGCGAAGATATTGTTGCTTGGCTAAACCCACTATTGCCGATGCAGCAAGCCATAACGATTATTCTGCATATTCTGCGCGGCAGCGGGGCAAAAACCAAGTTGCTTGCCAAAGCAGGCGTTTACCAAGAAATGCTTTCTGGCGCCAAACCCGCTCAAATGCTGACAATAGAAATTGCAGACAATACGCCTTGTTTCCCAGAAGTGAGTGCTAACAAATATGCCATGAATATTCGGTTTATTCACTTAGATAACGCACAGAAAACGCAAAAATATGAGGGGGATGTTAAATTTACACTGACCCTTTGCAACTTATAAAACTTTGCAGCCTCATACTCACATCGTTTTTTTCAAACCTAATTTACCCACACATTCTGTCGACTTAAAACTTTATGTCTACCATCAAAAAACGTTTAGTCACTTGCCCAAACTGCAAAAAACTAAGCGAATACTCCCTTGAGAATGCTTTTAGACCTTTTTGTTCAGAGCGTTGCAAAATGATTGACTTGGGCGTATGGGCAACAGAGGGTTATGCCATACCTGTTGCTATCAATGCTGCAGACTTATCCGACGACGAAACCAACGCCTTACTAGAGCATTAAGGGGCAATCATATGCAATTATTGACTTTATTTTCGCGCCTCTTCACGACAACGCTTCTGCCAACTGTGCTGATGACTGTTTTTTTAACAGCACATGCCGAAACTGCAAAACCCGTACAAATACAGCAAGCTTGGGCGCGCGCTACAGCGCCCGGGCAGAGCGTTGGGGCAGCTTATATGACCTTGACGCATCATGAGAACATCACGCTAATCGCCGCAGATTCAGATGCGGCTGGAACCGTTGAAATACACAGTATGGAAATGAAAAATGGTGTGATGAAAATGCGGATGCTGGAAGCGTTGCCGCTCAAAGCGGGCAAGCCAGTGAAGCTCGGCCCTGGCGGCCTGCATTTAATGCTGTTTGATTTGCAAAAACCACTTAAAGTGGGTGAAAAAATTGAACTAACACTTTGCTTTAAAAATCAACGAGGCGAAGTGACGCATCAAACTGTTACATTACCTATTAAAGAGGCAGCGCAGTAACCCCAACTATTCACGGCTGGTATTTACCACGCACCCCGTTGCATGGCAATGCCATGTGCACCATGCTGCACTGCAGTCTTTTTATCATCTATTCTAACGCCGCCTAACGCATACACGGGCAAAGGATAATCTGCAATCATTTGCCCCCAAGCCTGCCAGCCTAATGGTATGGCATCGCTGTGACTTAACGTCGCGTCTACTGGCGAAAGCACTACAAAATCCAGCCCTAGCGTGGCTGCTTTTTCGAGTTCTGCAAGATTGTGGCAAGAGGCTGCGCAAAGCATATCATCCGGCCTTTGCCTAAATTCAAGCAATTGATGGGCTGGCAAATGCACGCCGTCAGCGCCCAACGCTCTCACCAATTCAGCATTGGCATTCAGCAGCACTTTCGCGCTGTGTGCGTGTGCCAAGTGGATGACGCGCTCGCTAAAAGTTTGTAACGCTGCCGGTTGCAGTTGCTTTTCACGTATTTGAATCAGTTTTAAGCCATGCGCTAGCGCCAATTGCAACTGGTTAAAAAAAGTTTGTTCACCCATTTCTGCTAGGTTGGTGATGGCATAAACATCAGGTAAATTAAGTGCCTGCATAATCGGCTGATTTGCTGGCAACATGGGCTGCACGCGCACCTGACTGGGCTGTTGCCAGCTTAGTTGTTGACCCTCACGCCCATGCGGCTCGCCCAACCAAGCCAATACTCTAAAAAAATGTAATTTGACGGTTTTTTCAGGGTAGGCATATACGCGCGTAAGCCAAGGTGCCATTTCCGTTACTGTAATGCCTAGCTCTTCATGTAGTTCACGCATTAAGGCGCGGGCGGGCGTTTCATTTTCTTCAATTTTACCGCCCGGAAACTCCCAGTAGCCGGCCCAAGGTTTACCCGCAGGCCGCTCTCCTAATAACACAGCACCATCTTGCCGTTGAATTACCCCCACGGCTGCATGTGTTACCGCAGCAGACGGCGAAACTGAATCAAGATTTGTTGTCATGCTGACTTTATTGGCGTAAGGCCGACAAGGCGAGTTGCTTGATACCCGCGTAATCGCGCGCAAATTGATAGGCCACGCGACCGCTACGCGCTCCGCGTGTATGGGTGAACTTTAATGCGGCCTCGTGTGCGGCGGCATCAAATTCAAAGCCAAAATGCTTAAGCCAAGTGGCGCAAATTGCCAAATATTCCTCTTGGTCAAACGCATAAAAAGACAGCCATAAACCAAAGCGCTCGGCCAGCGCGGTTTTTTCTTCAATCGTGTCACTCGGTCGAATTTCACCATCCCAATGCTTGGTAGCTAGATTATCTGCCATAAATTCTGGCATCAAATTTTTACGATTTGACGTGGCATACACCAGCATATTGTCCGATGCACTGGCAACCGAACCATCCAGCACCACTTTCAGCGCCTTATAACTTTCATCATTGGCATCAAAAGTTAGGTCATCGCAAAAAATAATGAATTTTTCTGGGCGATTGCGAATAATCTCAACAATTTCAGGCAAATGCACTAAATCGTGCTTTTCCACTTCGATCAAACGCAAACCTTCGGCCGCATAAGCGGTTAACAGCGCCTTAATGAGTGAAGATTTACCCGTCCCGCGCGCACCTGTCAGCAGCACATTATTGGCAGTAAAGCCTTGTAAAAATTGCTGTGTATTGCGTACGATTTGTGTTTTTTGCGCATCTACAAAATAAATATCTGCAAGCGCTATGTGGTGTGGATGCGAGACTGCCTGCAATCTGCCTTGATTGTTTTGCTTAACCCAGCGCCACGCGAACGCCTGCCAATCAACCGGTGATATTTTGGCTGGCAACAGGTTTTCTAGCTGATTAATTAAACCTTCAGCGCGCTCAATTAAATGCGTGAGTTTATCCATTAAGAGCGATAATCTGCGTTAATTTTGACGTAATCGTACGAAAAATCACAAGTCCAAACCGTACTTTGCGCAGAACCGCGCGCTAAATCCACACGCACTAGAATTTCAGCTTTTTGCATGATTGCAGCGCCCTGCGCCTCTTGGTAGGCCAGTGCGCGGCCACCATGCTCGGCCACCAGCACATCGCCCAAATAGAGTTTTAACGCATTCACGTCTAACCCTTCAACCCCAGCATAGCCGATGGCCGCCAAAATTCGGCCTAAATTCGGGTCTGAGGCAAAAAAAGCCGTTTTAATTAAGGGTGAATGTGCAATTGCATACGCCACTTTGCGGCATTCAGCCGCATCTCGCCCGCCTTCTACCTGCACAGTCATGAATTTTGTTGCGCCTTCGCCGTCGCGCACAATCGCTTGTGCG
>JAKQTB010000027.1 GCA_029569495.1 Pseudomonadota bacterium
AGCCTTATAAATAAAGGCTCGCAGGGCAGTTTTTTTCTCTCGAGGGGATTAGTGGCATATTCAACCATTAAAATGGTCATGCAAAACTAGGGTGAACGCGCGGGTAGCCACGTTAAATTTGCAGCCAAATTTATTGAGTGAGTTGTAATGTACTTAAAGTATGCTTACGCACTTTTCTTAGCAAATCGCTATCCTCAATTAACGACTGACCATAACTAGGAATCAATGTTTTTAATTTTTCATTCCATACCCGATGTTTGAGCTGTGTGCCGAAACATTGCTCAATGACGTGAATCATGGCTTGAACACTCACCGAAGCCCCAGGGGAGGCGCCAAGTAATGCGGCGAGTGAGCCGTCCTGCGTGGCAACGATTTCTGTACCAAATTCTAGCTTACCCCATTTTTTTTCACATTTTTTAATAATCTGAACGCGTTGTCCCGCATTGGCAAGCTTCCAGTCAGCAGAGTTTGCTTGCGGTAAAAATTCACGCAGTGCATCCATACGCTGTTCGTGCGTTTGTTTGGCTTCTTTCACCAAATATTTGGTCAAATCCATGTGATGCCTGCCAACCCCTAGCATGGCTTTTAAGTTATTTACTTTCAATGACTTGGCTAAATCTAGGGCAGAACCCTGCTTTAGAAATTTAGTGGTAAATCCAGCAAACGGGCCAAATAACAGTGCAGATTTCCCGTTGATTTTTCGTGTATCTAAATGGGGCACAGACATTGGCGGTGCGCCAACGGCGGCTTTGCCATAAACTTTTACATTGTGCTGCTGAATCACTGCTTGGTTTTGGCAAATCAGCCACTGCCCGCTAACAGGAAAGCCACCATAACCCTCACTTTCTGCAACGTTAGCAAGTTGCAGTAGCGGCAGCGCGCCACCGCCAGCACCTAAAAAGACAAATTTTGCATTTATGGTTTTTGCGTGTTTGCTTGCTTTGTTAAATAAACCTACATGCCATTCATTTTTAATTTTTTTGAGTTTTTTAACTTGCGTGTTGCTGAGTAAAGTAAAATTGGCCTGCATTTTAAGGTAACCCACTAGCTGGCGGGTGAGGGCGCCAAAATCAACATCAGCACCATGCGCAACAAAGGTAGCGGCCAATTTCTCTTTTGGTTCACGATTGGCCATAATGAGTGGCATCCAACGGCTGAGTTGCGCGTGATCTTCGCTGTATTGCATGTCAGAAAAAAGAGGATGTTGTTTGAGTAACTCAAAACGGTGCTTTAAAAAGGCCACGTTTTTTTCACCCCACACTAAACTTAAATGGGGTGTTTTGTTAATAAAATGGCTAGGCGTTGGCAAAATTTTCTGCTCAACTAAATTGGACCAAAATTGCAGTGAAACTTCAAACGCTGCGTTGATTTCTAGGGCGCGCTGAATAGCAATGCTGCCATCATTGGCTTGTGGCGTGTAATTAAGCTCACAATAGCCTGCGTGGCCTGTGCCTGCATTATTCAGCGCGTCAGAGCTTTCAAGCGCCACTTCAGGCAGTTGTTCAACCATGGTGATGTTGAGCGTTGGGTCTAACTGATGAAGCAAGACGCCCAAAGTGGCACTCATGATGCCGCCGCCCACCAGCAATATGTCAGTTTCAATGTTTCTCATTCTTCAACCTGGTATTTGATTTTATTCATCATTGGTTTTATTGAGGCACCTAAAAAAACCAGCAAAAATGCTGGTTTCAAAAGGGTTGGCCTAACAATAGAAGCTAGTTTTTGTTGCGCTCATCCCAAACCTTTTCCAGTGCATTCACTTTGGTTTCAAGATCAGCTTCTGCACTTTGTAATTCAGTATTAGCTTTGGCTTGATTCTCTTGCAATGTTTTCAACCGCGCCTGCTCATCTGTAACACGCTTTTCTTGTGCAGAAACTTGTTCTGCCAGTTTAGCGTTATTAGATTTTGCTTGATTGTAGCGTTCACGCGCTTCAGAAGCAGCACGCTGCTCATTACTAATATCGCGGGCGACTACTGCGCTGGAGGCTAGGAATAAGCACAAACATAAAGTCGCGAATAATGTCTGTGGTAAAAAATTCAATTTTTGATTTTTCATTAAACACCCTCGAATGAACAATATTCACTAAGGTTGTATTGTAGTGTAATTATTCAAAGACGGGTAACTGAAGCGACTATTCTCGCGTTCAAATCAGCTGGTTATGAGATCGCTTTTTGGCCTACCCACGGTTTAGCGCCATGTCTGACTATTGATTACTTCAGATGTTTATCCGTATGTTTTATGGACCAAAGCTCTAGGTATTGGTCTGACTTATTGAGTAAATTCTCATTCATATTTTCATATTCGTCAACAGGAGGTAAGACCACATCTTTTGAGATGGCCGAGTAACCTAACCCTAATTTTCCACCTTCTACTTTAAAGCCGATAAATTCTAATATGGTTGGAAATAAGTCAAAAGGTACAATATTTTCACGGTTTTTGCTGATGTCGGTGTTGGAGATAAACCGATTAAAAATATGACGCTCTTTAATGGTCCACAACTTACTGGAGACTGGGTTTTCCATGGCCAAATGATCTCCCAATATGATGACTTTGGTATCCTTTAAATAACCATGCTTAGACATAAAATTTACAAACTCAGTTACCTGATTTGAGGTGCATTCTACAATGCCTTCAAAATCTTTAACGCCTCTGGCTTTACAATACTTGGAATAGTGTCCACCAGGGCCATGTGTATCAATTGTTGTTAGTGTGATATTGAAAGGTTGTTGTTGAGCATGTAACTGAATCAGTTTAGCTTTAACTAACCTGAATAAATCATCATCATACAAGCCCCAATAATTCATTTCGGTGTCTTTCAGATTGCCTTTTAGTTCTTCCCGGCCATAGACTTCATCATAATGGTGATCTTGAAAAAACATGCCTTTACCAGCAAAGGCAAGCGCATCTCCACCAAAATACACATTTCGGTAACCGGCCTCATGCAGTATGTCGCCTAGGCAAATCGCATTAGGCAGAAATGTTTTAATTTTTTCACCCTGATCATTTCCACCATATAGGCTCACACTTTTGAGTGGCACGCCGCATTGAGTGGCGGTTATGCCAGCAATAGTCCACCAGCTTCCTGGAGCAGTTTTGTAACTGGCGAAACTGTTACCACTTAGCCCATCTAAGCTAGATAGTAGGTTTTTACCAAATAGTGCAGGGCTTTTATAGGAATCTTCTAAACTTTCAACATAAATAAGTACAAGGTTTTGTGGTTTAACGGGAACTACTTTTACTTTTGTGGGTGGTACATAATGTGCGGAGAAGTAGTCGTCTCCAAAGTGGTGTTTAATGAAAACGGTAAGTGAAAACTGCATGCTGAAATAAATGCCAGAAATGACTAAAGCATATAATGGTGCACGGTGCCCGATAAACCAATAGAAAACTTTTACAATATGAATGTTTGCCATTCGTGCCGGCCTTGTAAGCCAATGAGTTGAGCCATGTGTTAGAAATAGTGCAATTGAGTATTCGATTAGCACCAGTAGTAGTGCAGTGATAAATGGCAGCGCTATACACCAAGCTAGAAAGCTATTAATAATTGCCGCATCTGTATCAATCAAGCCACCGAGCCCAAATTGGGCGTGATATAACATTTGTTCAAGTGAGGGTTCACCAAAATTAACGGCAATCCAATATGCAATTGCAGTTAAAAAAAAGGCTGTCATGTAAGTGATAAATCTGACAAGGCCACGAATAAAGTGGCGGTGCTGATTGTGCAGGCGTTGCGCGCGACTGAGCATAGTTTAGTTTATCCAGTTAGTTGAGAAGTATAGAAGATAACGGTGTGTTTTGTTTTAGCTAGGCAAAATTGCAGCCATAGCGTGGTTGTTGGGCGGATACGATGTGATTTAGAAAAATGAATTCCCATTCTAAATGTACCACTTTGCATTTAGCCCATATGTTGTTTGTAAGCTTATATTTAAAACTTGCATATGATTAGTTTCGATTGGGGCGCTGAGAAATAAATTGGCAGGCAACCGCGCTAATATAAGGTAAGCATTGCAGGGATAACATGGCAACCCAGAGTTGTGCATCTATATTATTTAACCCGCGTGTTGCCAGCATAAAGATACCACACAAAGTCAGCGCAACTAGAAGAGTGAACTCTTCAGCAACCGGGTTTAAAATTGCCAGCTTCGCGCTTTTGCTTTTGCTTTTGGCCGTAACTTTAAACACACCTTTTTCTTGGATGATACCCATTATTACGCCTTTAGCTATTGCATGAGATAGCCCTAAACTGGCTAGAGATGCACCAAAGATGTCCTTCCATTCACATTTCATGGTTTTCCTATATAGAATAGGCCCCATAGCTGCCTTAATGGATAGAAACAATAAGATGGGTACGATCATAATAGTGACTGGCAAACTGAACGAGTTTGGGAATGCCAACATGGCGATAGTCCAACCAATTGAGCCAATGGTGAAGAATAGTTGTAGTGCATCGCCCAACCAGCCAAACCAGCCCGTTAAAAAGTGATAACGTTGACCAAAAGTAAGTGTGGAGTCACCTAATAATTTTGGTAGATGATGTTTAAGAATCTGCATGGCACCAAATGCCCAGCGAGAACGCTGTGATTTAAGTGCTTTGAAATCTGCTGGGGTCAATCCTCGACCAAATGTGTCATCGATGTACCTGAGTTCATAACCCTCTT
>JAKQTB010000054.1 GCA_029569495.1 Pseudomonadota bacterium
ATCTAAGCGCGTTGCCTGCGCAAAAAGGCTACCTTGGTTACGGTCATCAAAATCGCGTTGCCACTGCGCCGTTACGCCGTAGGCACGTCGATAAGCATCACTATCTACATCAAATCGACTATCTTGTGCCGCCAATGTAAACGTATCGATAAATCGTTTAATTTGTAGGCCTGTATTGATATCTAAGCTACTGGTATCAAAAGTAGTCTCTGTATTATTGAGCTTACTGTTACCGCTTATACTTCCAAATACCGAAACTGTCTGGTTAATAGGGTGCCGCACAGACAAACCACCAGAAATGCTTTTAAAACCATCAGCCTCTTCAGGCGACGAATTTGCTACCAATACACCAAAGGTTGGAATAAAAATATTGTTATCTGATGATGCACTGTTTACATTGCTATCGTAACCAACACCAGACCCAATAAAACCACCAAAAGTGGTCGTTAGCCCAAGGGACTTATCAATGGCAGTCACATAACGCGTAATTGCATTAGTCACTTCCTGTGTGGGTTTTTGATCAAGCACATTTTGAAACTCAAGCTTAGAAGACTCGATTTCACCCAGTTTAAAGTGGGCTTTTGCCATTTCTGTTCTGGCTTCAGTATGATTTGGCTGTGTAGCCAAAACGCGCTCTAGGGCAAACACACCGCGTGTCACGTTGCCGCTTTCAACCCCGGCAACGCCCAGCAAATAATCAAAATCCACTTCACCTGCGTGCGTGTTCTCCAATGGTTCAAGTAGCTTGTATGCCCCTACAAAATCTCCTGACTGCATCAAGGCGCGCGCCTGCTCTGCCACGACATCCTCCATCGCCGCAGCACAAAGGGGCATCAAAAATGCTGCACAAAGTGCCCATTGCTGAATTTTTTTATTACATTGAAGAAATTGCATGCAAAGCCTAACCAAATAAATTAAGAACACTATACAACTTATTGAAAAAATGATGAATTATTTTTTTGCTAGTATTTTATATAATACGTGGTCATTCATAAATGAGTGTTGTTTTTTAGCAAAAAAATGGCGCCAATCATTTAGCGCCATTTCAGTTTAAATGCTATTAAAAAATATAGTTTTAAGCAAAGTTAGAGGTACCTACTCAACCAAAACATCCACTCCCTTAGGTGCCTTAAACAAAAAGAGTTTTTCACTAACATTGGGGTTCGGTTTCACATCGGTAAACACAATTTTCGTAAGGTGCCCAAAACTATCTACAAGCTCCATTTGTTGTAATTTATCACCCTTGAAGGCAATGGCAATATTGTTAAAACCTGAATCAGCATCTTTAGACAAGGCTGACACCCAGTCGAGGTTATCTTCACGACTTAAATTGGATAAGTTAAAATTTTTGTCAAGGTCTTCACCCCCTGCTAATAATGCAGCAGGACTAGCACTTAACGCCTTGCTTAATTGACGGGTGGTCACTTGTGCCAATTCAATATCGTAGAGCCACACTTGCTTGCCATCGCTCACCAATTGTTGTTCAAAAGGTTTTTTATAGTCCCATCGAAATTGATTAGGTCGCTTAATCACCATTTCACCAAATACATCTTGAATTTTCTGACCTTTGGTATCAGTCACTACTTGGTGAAACTTTGCGCTAATAGATTGTGTGCTGTTATAGAATTTTTTTAGGCTGTCGATGCCTTCAGCCATTGCGATGGTTGATGTACTTACCAGTAGCAACGCAACTGAAACAATCGTAGTTTTAATTTTATACATTTAATTCCTTTATAAGGTTACGCTTCATGGTGCGGTGCCAGCACTTCGCGGTTACCGTTACTTTGCATGCTAGACACCAACCCTGCTCGCTCCATATCTTCAATCAAACGGGCTGCACGGTTGTAGCCGATGCGCAGTTGCCTTTGGACGGCAGAGATACTTGCACGACGCGTTTTAAGCACAATACTCACCGCTTCATCATACAAAGGGTCCACTTCTGAATTTGCGTTTGCGTTACCACCTGCGAAATCACTACCACCATCTTCAACCTCGTTGGTTAAGATACCTTCAATATAATTTGGTTCACCCTGTGCTTTGAGGTAATTCACAACCTTATGCACTTCAGCGTCAGAAACAAAAGCCCCATGAATGCGAACGGGGTAACCGGTACCGGGCGGCATGTAGAGCATATCGCCCTGCCCTAATAACGCTTCAGCGCCCATTTGGTCTAATATGGTGCGTGAATCAATTTTGCTGGACACCTGAAAAGAAATACGCGTTGGCACATTGGCTTTAATCAGCCCTGTAATCACATCAACGGATGGGCGCTGTGTTGCCAAGACGAGATGAATTCCACAAGCACGCGCCTTTTGCGCTAAACGTGCAATGAGTTCCTCAACTTTTTTACCCACTACCATCATTAAATCGGCCAACTCATCAATCACCACAACAATCAGCGGCATTTCCGTCAGTGGCTCAGGTTCATCTGGTGTTAAGCTGAATGGATGTGGAATTTTTTCTCCGGCTTTATCAGCATCTCTGATTTTTTGGTTATATCCGGCTAAGTTACGCACCCCTAACATCGACATCAATTTATAGCGACGTTCCATTTCAGCCACGCACCAGTTAAGCGCATTTGCAGCTTGGCGCATATCGGTGACTACTGGGGCTAGTAAATGTGGAATACCTTCATAGACTGAAAGCTCTAGCATTTTTGGGTCAATTAAAATCATCCGCACTTGGCTAGCATCGGCCTTATAAAGCCAACTCAAAATCAGCGCGTTAATGGCAACAGATTTACCAGAACCAGTGGTACCCGCCACCAATACGTGCGGCATTTTGGCTAAATCAGCCACTGCTGGTTTACCTGCGATGTCTTTGCCAAGGGAAATCGCAAGAGGTGAATGAATGTCAGCATAAGCTTGGCTACCCATAATTTCGGATAAATGCACGATTTGACGTTTGGGGTTTGGAATTTCCAACCCCATACAAGTTTTGCCAGGAATAGTTTCAACCACACGCACACTTACTACTGATAACGCGCGTGCTAAATCTTTAATTAAATTAGTGACTTGGCTGCCCTTTACGCCAGGTGCTGGTTCTAATTCAAAACGGGTAATGACAGGTCCTGGCTGTGCGGTTAACACTTTCACCTCAATGCCAAAATCCATCAGCTTGCGTTCAATCAAGCGTGATGTGAAGTCTAGCGTTTCAGCAGAAGGTAATTCAACAGCGCCCGATGGCGGGTCTAATAAATGTAATGGTGGCAATACTGAATCAGGCAATGATTCAAATAACGGCGCCTGTTTTTCTTTTTGAACACGCGCGCTTTGCTCAACTTCCATTATTGGTTTTTCAATATGCACTGGTTCACGGTTTTCAGAACGTTTACGCTCAGTTTGCACAAATTCAGTACGTTCTTGCTCAATCACTTTGCCAACTTTTCTATCTTGCCAATCTTGCCATTTGTATAGAATAAACTGATAGCTCGCAATCAAGCCAGCACCCAGTTTTTCAGTCAGCATAATCCAAGACCAGCCCGTAAACAGACTAAAACCAATGGCAAACATTGAAAGCAGCAACATCAATGTGCCTGTGCTGCCAAACATGCTACGTAGACCCATATCAACCGCTGTGCCTATCATGCCGCCGCGTGCGTCAGGTAATGACACTGGCAAGCTGATAAGATGCCCTGCCTCTAAGGCGCAAGAAGCCACTAACAACAAGGCAAAACCAATCAGGTTGAACAATAAAAATGGTTTATCGGCTTGATTGACCACCTCTAGTTTTAAATAAACCAGCCACATGGCGTAAAAAGCAAAGACCGCCCACCACCAAGCAGAAAAGCCAAATAAAAACAGCAGTAAAGCCGAAACATTGGCGCCCACGCTACCGCCCGCATTATGAATTTGCGCAATATTTGCCGACACATTGACCCACGAAACATCATCTCGATGATAGGTGAAAAGAATTACCGTAATATAGAGCCCGAGCAGCACTAACACCAGCCACCAAGCTTCTTTAATCAGGGTTTTGCCGATGATGTGCGACTTGCTGACTTCCGCTTCGCGACGTGCGTTGACTGGGATTGATTTTTTGAAAAACAAGATATTAAAACCTTACAAATTTAACATTAAAACAAATTATAGCAGTATCAAAGTCGCTCTGTAGCTAATACAATAGCATACTAGAATTAATCGTGATTTTTCATAGGAGTTCATCATGGATATTGGCATTACAGCACAAGATAGAAAAGAGATTGCGCAAGGCTTATCGCATCTTTTGGCTGATACTTACACGCTCTATTTAAAAACGCATTATTTTCACTGGAATGTCACAGGGCCGATGTTTAATACCTTACATCTCATGTTTGAAGGCCAATATAATGAATTGGCGCTTGCGGTGGATTTAGTTGCTGAGCGTATTCGCGCGTTAGACATTTACGCACCAGGTACTTATCGCGATTTTGCCAAATTAACGTCGATTCAAGAGTCGGAAACTGTGCCAAACGCGCAAGCGATGATTGCTGAATTAGTGGCTGGCCATGAAGCGGTATGCCGTACGGCGCGTAAGGTTTTTCCTGCGGCTGAAAAAGCTGCGGATGAAGCCACAAAAGATCTACTCACACAACGTTTGCAATTACATGAAAAAACCGCATGGATGTTGCGTAGCTTACTTGAAAAGTGAGCTACATGTGCGGTTTTTCAGAGAAGACTAACCTTTAGGTTATGTCGCAACTAAAAGACAGCCTGGATGCTAAGAAGTCTACTTGAAAAGTAACGCGCTCAGCCTCAACTACTTGAATATGTTCAACACAAATTTTTAAATATAGAAAGTCGCTTAACATGGCAACACGTCATACTCAATTACTTATTTTAGGCTCAGGCCCCGCGGGCTACTCTGCTGCGGTGTATGCCGCGCGCGCCAACCTTAAGCCAGTGCTCATCACGGGCATTGCACAAGGCGGCCAACTGATGACGACTACCGAAGTTGATAACTGGCCCGCAGACGCTGACGGTGTGCAAGGGCCAGAATTAATGGCGCGTTTTCAAAAGCATGCTGAACGCTTTAATACCGAAATGATTTTTGACCATATTCATACCACGCATCTACATGAAAAACCCATTCGCTTAGTCGGCGACAGCGGTGAGTACACTTGCGATGCGTTGATTATTGCAACAGGTGCCTCGGCAAAATATTTGGGCATTCCGTCAGAAGAGAAGTTTTCAGGAAAAGGCGTTTCTGCCTGCGCCACCTGCGATGGTTTTTTCTATCGCAATCAAGAAGTTGCAGTGATTGGCGGCGGCAACACCGCCGTTGAAGAAGCGCTCTACCTTGCTAACATTGCCAGCAAGGTGACATTAGTACACCGTCGCGATAAATTTAAAGCTGAAGCCATTTTGGTTGACAAGCTAATGGAGCGCGTCAAAGAAGGCAAAATCGTCTTAGAAACCTTTCAAACGCTAGATGAAGTGTTAGGCGATGACAGCGGTGTGACTGGCATGCGTTTAAAAAATGTGAATGACGGCGCAACCAAAGAAATCAAGCTCATGGGCGTATTTATTGCCATTGGCCACAAACCTAATACTGATATATTTGAAGGCCAGCTTGAAATGGAAGGCGGCTATATCGTGACGCAAATGGGCCGCGCAGGCAACGCCACAGCAACAAGTGTACCGGGTGTTTTTGCGGCAGGGGACGTGCAAGATCACATCTATCGCCAAGCGGTCACAAGTGCAGGCACGGGCTGCATGGCGGCCTTAGATGCTGAACGTTATTTAAGTCAATAATGATGTTGTAGGCGCGGTTTTTAAATCGCGAAGGCTTTTATTCATCATCATGATTGCTTTCGCGCATTAAATTGCGCTCTTACAAAAACTACGCGGCGCAACAGTCATGGCAAAATCTTCTCACGAAAACGAAAATCATCTGTTTTCTGAAGCAGTTAAAGATGCGCGGCCTTTACCTGATCATAACCGCGCTTTTCACGAAATCAAAAAACCCAAGCCCATTCCAAAACAGCTTATTCGCGATGAACAGCAAGCTTTGGTTGATTCGTTATCTGACCACTATATTCCCGCGTACGAAATTGAAACTGGCGAAGAACTGCTGTACCTGCGCGAAGGCCACTCGCCCGATATTTTAAGAAAACTGCGCCGTGGTAAATGGGTAATACAAGCACATATTGATTTGCATGGCCTGATAAGTGATGAAGCACGGCTTTATGTGGCCACATTTATTAGCGACTGCAAAAAGCGCGGCATTCGCTGCATTCGCATTGTGCATGGCAAAGGCTTAGGCTCGCGCAACCGCGAACCGATTTTAAAGCACAAATTGCGTGGCTGGTTAATACAAAAAGATGAAGTGATTGCCTATGCGCAAGCCAAAGAGCAAGATGGCGGCAGTGGCGCGGTGGTGGTGTTATTAAAAGCTTAATCAGCCCACAAAATCGCGGCTTGAAATTGAATAAAACAGCACTGACTTAAGCACTATTTTTTTGTGAAATCAATTAACCCTGATTTTCCATTAGGACGCGAAATGATAGTGAGGCGATTTTTGAGGTAGTTTTGTGGCTTACGAGGCGTTCATAGCCAGCTATGGACGACGAATAAGCTGCGAAAATAACCAAAAAGCGACCACCAGCATTCGTGTAGGCTTGAAGAGCCGCTTAACGGAAAATCTGGGTTTAATTTAGCACAACCCTTTTCACCTGCTCTGAGAGCCTTTATTTACAAGGCTCTCAGAGCATTAAAAAATCCTCGGCGTTTTTTCTCATTAAAATGGTACCTAATCTTCTGCCAAAAACCCTCCACTTTGGCGCGCCCACAAACTAGCATACAGACCGTGTTTTTTCAGCAGTTCTTGATGTGTGCCCTGCTCAATAATTTCACCGTTATCCAGCACAATCAATCGATCCATCGCAGCAATGGTAGAAAGCCGATGCGCAATCGCCATCACCGTTTTGCCTTGCATGAGTTGATACAAACTACTTTGGATGACCGCTTCCACTTCTGAATCGAGCGCACTGGTGGCTTCATCCAGCACTAAAATCGGCGCGTCTTTCAACATCACACGCGCAATGGCAATACGCTGTCGCTGGCCACCAGAGAGTTTTACGCCGCGCTCACCTACGTGCGCATCGTAACCAGTACGGCCATGTGAATCACGTAAATTCAGAATAAAATCATGCGCTTCGGCACGTTTTGCAGCGGCAATCATTTCGTCATCGGTGGCATCGGGGCGGCCGTATAAGATATTGTCTCGCACACTACGATGCAGCAAGGAAGTATCTTGCGTCACCATGCCGATGTGTTCACGCAAGCTGTTTTGCGTGACTTGTTTCACCGGCTGCCCATCAATGGCAATATCACCCGACTGCACGTCATAAAAACGCAATAGTAAATTCACGATGGTTGATTTTCCGGCGCCTGAACGCCCTACGATGCCCACTTTTTCACCTGCTTTAATGGTAAGTTGAAATTGCGCTAACAGCGGCTTTTGGTTCGCGTAGGCAAAGTCAACTTTTGAAAATGTAATCTCGCCCTTTTTAACTACTAGAGTTTGCGCATTGGCCTCGTCAATAATATTATGCGGTTGAGATAATGTGTTGATGCCATCTTGCACGGTACCCACTTGCTCATAAAGTGAGGTAAGTTCCCACATTACCCAGTGTGAAATGCCGTTTAACCGCAAGGCCATGGCGGTAACCGCCGCGACCGCGCCAACGCCTACCTGTCCTTGGCTCCAAAGCCACAATGCAACGCCTGAACAGCCAATGACCAAGCACATGTTTAAAAAATGGTTGACTGTTTCAACGCCGCTCACCATGCGCATTTGCCGATTCACAAAGCCCAAAAATTCGTGCATGGCAGATTTTGCGTAATCGGCCTCTCGCCCTGCGTGTGAAAATAATTTCACAGTACTAATATTGGTATAGGCATCGGTAATGCGCCCTGTCATTAAAGCGCGGGCATCTGCCTGCTGTTGAGAAACGCGCGCTAATTTAGGAATAAAATAAAATAGGGCCGCACCGTAAAACAGCAACCAAAGTAAAAAAGGCCATACAATCATCAGGTTAAAGCTACCGACCACCGTCACAATCGTTACAAAATAGATCACCACGTAAACCATGATATCCGTCACAATAAACCAGACATCACGCACTGCAAGTGCTGTTTGCATGACCTTTGCAGACACACGTCCGGCAAATTCATCCTGATAAAAACTCATGCTTTGGCCAAGCATTAGTCGATGAAAATTCCAGCGCAAGCGCATGGGGAAATTACCTGCCAGCGTTTGATGCTTGAGTAAAGTCTGCATGCCAACTAGAAAAGTGCTGAAAAGCAACACCCCGGCAAGCACGAGTAAATCACTTAGATGGTATTCCCATAACAATGGTTGCGGAACCGCACTGAGTCTATCCACCACCTTGCCCATCATGGCAAACAGCAGTGCTTCAAAAGCGCCGATGCAAGCTGTGAGCAAGGTCATGCCAACAATAAAGGGGCGCATGCCTTGCGTACACGCCCAAACAAAGGGCCAAAAACGCTTTGGCGCTACGTTAAAATCGGCGGACGGAAAAGGATTAACTAAATGTTCAAACCAACGAAACATATTAAACAGCTTGAATCATGCATACGGCTTCAGCGGCAATGCCTTCGCGGCGCCCAGTAAAGCCAAGTTTTTCAGTGGTCGTTGCTTTCACATTGATTTGTGTAACCGCCACGCGGCAGTCGGCGGCGATGTTCGCGCATATTTGCGCGGTGTGTGGCGAAAGCTTTGGCGCCTCACAAATTACAGTGGCATCGATATTGCCTACCACGTATTTTTGTTCATGCAGTAGCGCCACAACATGCCGCAGTAATGTGCGTGAATCAGCCCCTTTATAACGCATATCGGTTGGCGGAAAATGCTTGCCAATATCACCCAAGGCAGCCGCGCCCAATAAAGCATCACAAATTGCATGTAGCAGCACATCGGCATCAGAATGGCCGTCCAAACCTTTATCATGTGGAATATCAATACCGCCGATGATGCATTTGCGCCCAGCCACCAGCGCATGCACATCAAACCCGTGACCGATTCTCATTGTCATGCATTGATCCTTTAACTTTGGTTAAGCAATGCTGAAAGCACGGCCAAATCTTGCGGATAAGTCACTTTAAGGTTGCGTAACTCGCCTGTGACCAATTTTGGTTTTAGGCCAAGCGCTTCAATCGCTTCTGCCTCATCTGTCGGGCTACCTACAAATTCGCTAAGCGCTTTTTTAAGCGTCGCATACTTAAACATTTGTGGTGTTTGCGCCTGCCATAAGTCATTACGCGGAATTGTAGCTGACACGCGCTGTGCATCATCTGCGCGCTTGAGGGTATCGGCCAGCGGCAATGCCAATAAACCACCGACTTCATCATGCGCTAAGGTATTTAATAGCTGATTTAATAACAGATTGCTTAAACCAGGCCGTGCGGCATCGTGCACTAAAATCCAGTCCTCTGCATCTACCCGCGTTGAAATCGCATTTAAGCCATTTAACACCGTTGCGGCACGTGTATCGCCACCGCAATAATGCACCTGCGCCTTATCACTCAAATGCAAATAAGTGCTACGCCAATGGGCATCGCCCTCACTTAGAATGATATGAATACTATCGATTCTTGTCGCCACATCAAACACCTTAATCACATGCTGAATCAGTGACTTACCATTTAAACTCAGGTATTGCTTAGGCGCCTCGGCTCCCATACGGCTACCGCTACCCGCAGCAGGGATAATGACATGAAACCTTGCCATATTAAAATTGAGATTCAATGAAATGCATAGGCAAATTTTAACATAGGCCACTGAATAGATTTTTTATTCGCACAAATAAAAACGGGAGCAGATGCTCCCGTTTTTATATCACCATATGAACAGATGATGCTAGGCGTATTCTTGGCTTGCTTTTCTACGTCGAACAGAAAAGCCGATTAAACCCAAACCTGCCAACAGCATAGCGTAGGTTTCTGGTTCTGGCACCGAAGTTACAGGGGTTGAAGACCCAAAAGTAATGTTATCAAACCCAACCCGATTTGCAGTACCACCAAAGTTTACTGATTTAGCAATGCCATTAAATTCAACCCCAACTGCAGACCAGTTGCAATACAACCCAGTTGGATCACCACTACAATTATTAGTATTTTGTGGTGATAGGTTGAGACTTGCAAGTAAATTTCCGCCACCATTTACATCATCATAAACGTTGACTGATGCTGTTAAAGAAGAAGAATAAAAGAAAGATATAC
>JAKQTB010000066.1 GCA_029569495.1 Pseudomonadota bacterium
CGAGCCTTATAAATAAAGGCTCGCAGGGCATAAAAATCTTCTCGGCCTAAAAAACAGGGATTTATTTAAAATAAATCATCGTGTTTTAAACAAAATGGTGTTTGTGTGGTCAATGTTTTTTTGCATGGAACAACACCAATGAAAACCGCAAAATTACTTTACTTGCTAGGCTTGGTAGTGCCGTTTGCCAGTGCTGCGCCACCCGCCGAACCAACCGATGCGTTTATTTATCAGCTTAAAGAATCATTGGTGAAGGTGGCTGTAAACACCAAGTCTGGCGGGCATGGCTTTGGCACGGGCGTGGCCGTTTCAAAAGACCATATTGTCACCAATTGCCATGTGGTGGATAACGCCAATGGCATTAGCGTGAGCAAGTGGGGTGTGGAATACGCGCCTGTGAGCATGCAGGCCGATTGGAAGCACGATTTGTGCATTTTAAAATTTGAATGGGCCGATTTTAAACCCGTGATAATGGCCGAATCCGATGCCATGCAATATGAGCAGCCTGTGATTTCCATTTCAATGCCCAGCGACTCACCCGCGCCGTATGTGGAGCTAAGCGCCATTAAAGCACTCTACCCAATGGATGATGGCGAAGTGATACGCACCAAAGCGGCTTTTGCCATTGGCGCCAGCGGTAGCCCTGTGTTTGATTACAGCGGCAATTTAATAGGCATTAGCACCTTTAAAAGCCCCGGTCGCAATGCCTATTTTTATAACATGCCGGTGAAATGGGTGAGGGCGCTCTTGCAACAACCCGCCATGCAGTTTGATGCGGCACACGCATTGCCTTTTTGGGATGCGCCTGAAGATGGTCGGCCATTTTTTATGCAAATTGTGCTGCCTTTTCAAAATAACCGTTGGGCGGACGTGCAAAAAATCGCCAGCAACTGGCGCAATGCTGAACCCAATAACGCAGAAGCTTGGTTTTACTTAGGCGCAGCAGCGCAAAACCAAAACGACTCAACCAATGCGCTGAAACACTTTAATAAAGCGCTCGCGCTGCACCCCAATCACCCCGCCAGTTTGCAGGCACTGGCTTTGATGGCGCACCAGCAGGGCAACGCGGCGGCGGTGAATACGATTCGTGCTGTGCTTAAAACCGTTAGCATAGACACATTACAATCTCTGGATGATGCGCTGGGCGCTTTGCAGCAATGTGCTACTTGTTAAAACTTGAATTAAAAGTTGATTAATGATGAACATGAAATTCGTTTATAGCCTAGCGGCCCTCACCGTGCTGTGCCCAATGCTGTATTGGGTGGCCAATACGTTTGATTGGTTTTCGGCAGATCAACCAAAGGCTGAACCGAGCGCTGTGAGCTTGGCGCTAAATTCTTGTAGCGGCATTGCCGATAAATCGGTGGCCAATCTCACCGCCGTTGTTGAGTATCAAAAACTAGAAATTGCCGGCAGGCGCGCGCGCGTTTTACAAAACTGCATGAACGACCAAGGCTTTACTGAAAACCCTGCGTGGGTAAAAGCAACGCAACCGCTGGCACAGGCAGCCGCCAACACACAAAATATTTCATTGGATGAAGCGCAAGAGAATTTAAAGCGACATGATATGGAAACGTTTTACCCAAGCAAAGATGCGCCTTTGTATTGGTTGGCAAAGCCTGCACAATAATTGAAGGATGCAACATAGGCGTGACTCATGATTTTACGTAGGCGTGATTCATGAACAGCAATAGTGTGTAATTTTCGCCAAAGCGCATAATGAACTCACTCGAACACGACATGTTGTCGGTTCAGAAAATTAAAAAATGGAGATTATTATGTGGACAACACCTGCAGCGACTGAAATGCGTTTTGGCTTTGAAGTGACAATGTACGTAATGAACAAGTAATCAACGTTAAGCACTTAAAAGTACAGCATTCAAAAAAACCTAGCTTTTGCTAGGTTTTTTTATTGGTGGGGTTTGCTATTTAAAGCGCCTGAATGAACCCGTGACCACACCCCAAATCTCAAAATTCATATTTTCAGTAATCTCAATCGGCGAATAAGCACCCGTAGCATTAGCGGGCAACAAGCGCACATTGCCATGCTTACTTCGGCTGAGGGTTTTAATGGTAAATTCGCCATCAAGCACCGCCAGCACAATATCACCAATCGACGGCAATTTTGAGCGATCCACCACCGCTTTATCGCCCGGCAATAAACCAACATCCACCATCGACATGCCTTGAATGGTGACAAAAAAAGTGGCGTCTTTTTGGTCAATTAAAAATTCGTTAGGGTCTAGCCGTTTTTCAACATGTTCTTCCGCAGGTGAGGGCAGACCAGCAGACACTTTTGAGCTATAAAGCGGCAAATCAACGGCTTTTACTTCATCAGCGGGCCATTCAAATTCACGCACGGCATCTAAATTACTGGCGCGCATTTTTTGCTGATACGCCGCCAAAAAATCTTTAATTATCAGCGTTTGGCTTGCCGGCACACGCATCACCGCAGTTGCCTCACCAAATTTGCCTGTGCCAACCTTACGGCCACCGCCGGGCTTATTTTTGCGCGGGGCAATTTTGCTTAAGTGTATTGGGTGATTTTCTGACATGAATTTATTGTAACAATAAATATTGTTTTTAGTGCAATATTGATTAAAAATAATCTCAAATTAGCACAAGGGCGATGTTGAACTTTAGCAAGCGCCCCAACTCATATGGCTACAATAAATAAAGGAGTTTGCCATGCGTTTTTTGATAGGAGTATTGTTCATGTTAGCCACAAATGCATTTGCTGCCGATTGCCCGGCTTTATTAAACCACCAGTTTAAAACTTTGCAGGGCAACACCATTAACCTGTGCGATTATCGCGGCAAACCTATTTTGGTAGTGAACACCGCCAGCAAATGCGGCTTTACGCCACAATTTGAAAAGCTGGAGGGCCTCTACGGCCGTTATAAAGACAACGGCTTATTGGTGATAGGCTTTCCGTCAAACGATTTTAAACAAGAACTCACCAGCGATTCTGAAATTGGCAGTTTTTGTAAATTAACCTATGGCGTGAAGTTTCCCATGGTGTCAAAAGGTTCTGTTAAGGGCGAAGACGCAAACCCTTTTTACAAACAGCTCATTAAAGCCAGTGGCACCGAACCGCAGTGGAATTTTCATAAGTATGTGATTTCTGCCGATGGAAAAACCGTACAAAGCTTTAAAAGTGGCGTTGAACCAGACGATGCCGCCATTTTAAAACTGATTGAACCTGCGCTTAAATAGGGCGTTTGTGATGCGAAATATTGCGCTCTACACTACGTGTTTGCTGGCATTTTGGTTTTCTGCCAGCGCTCAGGCAACCCCATGCCTAGATGCCAACGCGCTTGAAAAAATGCGCCAAAATGAGCTGAATTATTTGCTTAATCGCGTGCCGCCAGCATTTAAGCACGCGGTAGACGATGGCAAAATCACGCTCACAATGGCGCTGGCAGAAGGTGTGGCGTGTCGCGCGCAAGCCACTTTTAATTTGCCTGCGGACGATTTAGCTGAAGGCAATAAAGTGCTTGAGGCCGACCCCGCAAAACGCATTATATTATTTTCACAAGGCTATGCTTTACCTGAATCCACCACAGTAAGCGCGCAATTTGAGGTTGATTCAAGCACATTGGCGGTATCTCATCAAGATATCTTACAAACAGCCGAGCTAGGCAAACTGCGTGCGAGCATTTCAATGCTCTATGCCACGTTATCGCAATCGCGCGCGGTGTTGGCGCAAAATCAAACCAATTCGCTTGCTTGGCCAAAAGAGTTTCGTGACAATGAAATTGCGCAATGCAGTGCGCGCGCCAAGGCTACAAATGTCACTGAGGCGTGTACCTGTAAGATAGATGCACTCGCCAAGGTGGTTAGCGCGCGCCAAGTTGAATACCAAACCTACTTGCGCTCAAATCCATATGCCAGTGCCACAGGGGCGGGAAATACGTTTAACGCACTTGAGCAACAAGTCTCGCAAGATTGTGGATTACAGCTGGCCAATGCAAAATAAACGCTTTTCTAACGGCTCAATTACAACAAACCTTTTTTGATGCCCTGTGAGCCTTATAAATAAAGGCTCACAGGGCAGAGAAATTTTCTCGGGCGTTATTAGCAAGTAAAAGGTGTGTTTTGCACACAACATTTTTGGCTGCCAAATGCTAAACTTCTACCCCATATGAACCCCGATGATTTACAACGTTTGGTGACGCTGGCCATGCCTTATGGCAAGTATAAAGGCCGTTTGATTGCCGATTTGCCCGGCCATTACCTAAACTGGTTTGCGCGCGAAGGTTTTCCAAAGGGTGACTTGGGGCGCTTATTGCAGCTCATGCAAGAGATTGACCATAACGACTTATCGGCGTTGCTTGAGCCGCTAAGAAACAAGGGTTGAAGTAAAAAATCAATCTTTTCTGGGCCCAAGAAAATCTGACTTGCCCAGCTCAACACCGTTGTGGCGCAAAATGTTGTACGCCGTGGTCACATGAAAATACACATTGGGGTTCACCCATTTCAACAAGTAATCTAGCCCCGTAAATTTGAGTTCAATCTTGCGTACACTAATCACCACCTCGCGTGATTCGCTGCCTTCGAGTTGTGCTGGCTGAATGCTGTCAATAAACGCAATGGTTTTGGCAATGCGCGCCTGCAGCGCATCAAAGGTGGTTTCATTGTCTTCATACTTTGGAATTTCCACATTTGCCAAGCGCGCAGCTGCGCCTTTACTCATGTCCGTGGCAATTTGCACCTGGCGAACCAGCGGATACATATCAGGAAAAAGCCGTGCATTCAACAGCACACCCGGCTCGATATTTTTCGCTTCAGCATAAGCGGCGCCTTTTTTAAGGATGGCGGCAAGGTTACGCAAAGCGCGTTTTAATGGTGGAATGGTGTGTTGGTACATAGAAGGCATGGTTGAAATCCTGTTCTAATAAATTAAGTTTATTGACTTATATCAACGTGTTGCCTGTGTCAAAAATATTATTATTCGTTGCTGGTCGTGCATTTTATTAACCCAGCGCGCTTAAATAAGCTAAAAAGGAGTCAATGATGCTTTTTGATGGATGGCAAGGCGTTTTCATCTTTGTTGGAGTTGTCGTTGTAATCGGCTTTATTTTATATGCTTTTGCAAAACGTACTCAATAGCGCCAGCTAAGTAAATGGCGTAAAAAAAGCGGCAACTTGCCGCTTTTTTGTTTAATGCAGTCTGGAATTGAGTATTTTGTCTGCCAGCATTTGAAAGCGCGGTGAGACAAATTTTCTCGCCTGCTCACCTGCATCAGCTATCGACAGCAGTTCTTCAATGGCAGACCGAAAGCCCAACTCAAACAGCCAATAGTCATCTGGGTTAATTGCCGACTTTTTGTCGGTGTTTACTTCATCACAAAGCCGGTCAAAGGCTTCTTTACATACATTATGTTCAGCCATACACCCTCCGAATTTCATGTCATGTTTTTATCATAACAAAACTAACACGATTTATGTAACACTATATTGCGATGTATGGCGTAAATTAATGTGAAAATTAAATTTCGCCCCAGCTTTCTTCCCACATGCAGTGTTTGATTTTTTTGCGGTTTGCAATCAGTTCATCAATACTAGGCTCGTCATTTAGCGCACGTTTAATGGCTAATTTAGTCGCATCATAATTGTTTTTGTACATGTCGGCTTTATCAAGTTTGCCTTCTTTTTCAAGTGGAATACAACCTGGGTCTATCCACACTAAGCTAATAATACATAAATCATTGGCCTGATCTTTCGGGATAATGCCTTCAATCACGCAATCTAAAATCGCATCGGCGGTAGCCGCTTGCACCACACCACCAAACAAGCCCACGTCCGTGCTGCCTTTTAAGGTGACTTTTGGCACCGTCATGCACACAGGGCGCACAAGTTGGTTAATGTCGCGTACGGCAAACATCGCAGTGTGGCCTTTACTTTGCGCCATTAGGTTTGCAAACGCCTGGCCTACCGGGCCGTCAACCGCGCCAATTAAAATTTCTGGCATTGCGGCTGTTACATCTTTACCTTCTGAATATACGGTGGCTTCGCCCGCTTTAAAAATGATTTTTGACATGATTTTCTCTTTGCGTTGTTAAAAAATTAGATTGAAAATGGATTAAAACATAAAGCGTTATTTTACCAAACAATTTATAAATCCAGTTGCATATCCACGTGTGGAATATGCACATCCGTGTATTCCTCACTTGTTTGCTTAAAGCCCGCCTTTTGGTAAAACTGTACCGCATGCGTTTGGGCTGATAAGCGAACAGAAGCGCTACCCTGTGCGCGGCAAATACGAACCGCCTCCTCCAGCAACGCCTTGCCCAAGCCTTTGTTCCTCCATTGTTTTAACACCGCCATGCGACCAATTTTTTGGTACGCAATGATGCGCAGGCAGGCAATGGGTTGCGCATGATGCATGACCAATAAATGCACGGCTTGCGCATCAATTTCATCCCATTCAAAATCTGGGCTGACTAACTGCTCCACCACAAAAACGGGCGTTCTTACTGCTTGCAGTTCGTGTTGCGCCGCTTGCCACGAAACTTGAAAAATACTGATTTTTGAGGCCGCGTTTGGCTCTGTAGCGCTCGCTGACAGCGAAACTGTGGTGATTAGTTGCCAGTTTTTCATTTTAGATACACTTGCGAAATTGCATTGTTCGGTGCATTATGCAGGCTCTGTTGATTGTCAATTTGAAAGTCATTTATGCAAAAATATTTAGGCACACTGGGCAGAGTTTTACTTGCTCAAGTTTTTTTATTACAAGTCATTATTTTAATCGTTGGCTTTTTTAACACGCCCGATGGTTACCAACAATATCAAGCGGGCTTAGGTAGCCTTGGCTTGCCAGGAATTTTTGCACCTTTAATCATTTTAGTGCAATTGGTCGGTGGTTTGGCTTTATTCTTAGGTTTTAAAACGAAATTTTTTGCATTATTGATGGCAATTTATGCAGTGATTATTTCCTATTTACTCCATTTGCCAGTCCTTCAATATTTAGCAATTGCAGGCGGGTTAATCACGCTTTATGTCAATTCAAATACCGCTTTTAGTCTTGATAATCGCAACAAATAACTCTTTAAAACACGCTTAATTTCTCTCGAGAAAAAATAAATGCTCTGCGAGCCTTATAAATAAAGGCTTACAGAGCATCAAAAAAGGTTGCGTGTAAAAATGCGTGAATAATGCCTAATGTTGGTTGGTATTATTCCCACTCTAGCGCGGGGTAGAGAATATTCACGTTGCGTCTGTTGGCAATGTCAAATAACACCCATTTTTCTTTTTCACTCGCGGCTGCGGTGTTCATGGCAGATTCCATGCTTTCACCTTTTTTAATGCTGGCGCGAATGTCCGCCAGCAATACATTTAAATAACGCTCGGCGTTGTTAATCGCGGCAAGCCAGTCTTTCGCCACCGGTCCATGGCCTGGCACTACTTGTTTAAACTGGCCTGCTTTAAACGTTTCTAGCGCTGCAATTAAGCCTTTAATATCGCTTTCAATCACTGGCGTGCGGTCAATAAATAATAAATCCCCCGCAAATAAGGTGCTGGTTTTGCTATCTACCAGCGAAACATCGGTATTGGTGTGCGCCACTGGGTGCGCTGTCAGCCGTAATTGACGGTCACCCAAATTAATTTCCAGCGTGGTTTTAACCGCCATGGTTGGCTTTACGAGCTCACTGCCTTTGGCATCCTCTCCTAACAATTGCACATTGAGTTTTGCATATTGCGCCTCACGCGTGGCCATGGCATTGGCTAATTTTTCATGGCCGATAAATTGCGGTTTATCGGCTAAAAAAGCGGCGTTGCCGTATATATGGTCTGGATGCACATGGGTATTAATGACATAAAGCACGGGCAATGGCGTGATTTTGCGTATTGCTTCGCGCAACTGCTGGCCCACTTTGAGGCTGCCGCCAGTGTCAATCACGGCAACACCGCGGCTTCCCACAACAAAACTAATATTACAAATATCGCCTTGGTAACCTGTATCAATATCAAGATGCGCGCCGTGATGCACGTAAATACCATCACCAACATTTTCTATCGCAAAATCATCATGGTTTACCGACGCAGTTTGGTTAGGTTGTGAATGCGCACAGCCAACAAAGGCCAACATACTCATGATTATCATTAGAATTCGCATGAAATATTCCTTATTAAGTTTTTACCGATTAAAATGGTGCGCTTTTATGCAATCATTTGCTGTGACCGCTGTCACAGTAAATGTTTATTTCAATCAGGATACTACAATGAATCAAGTTTCAACACGTTATACAAAAGTAGCTGTCATTCTACACTGGCTCATCGCGCTTGTTGTTTTTGGCATGTTTGCACTCGGCTGGTTCATGAGTGAATTACCTAAAGATGCACCAAAACAATTGGGCTTCGATTTATTTGACTTAGGCCTCTATACTTGGAATCTTGCTGAAGAAGCCAGCCCCAGAACGTTTTACTTTAACCTGCATAAATCAATTGGCGTCACTTTGCTTGCTTTAATCGCTTTACGTCTAGTATGGCGTATTACCCATCGCCCACCGGCGATGCTCACCTCATACAAGGCCTGGGAACGCAAACTTGCTACTGGCACGCATCATGTATTGTATCTGCTAATGTTTGCCGTGCCTTTGAGCGGCCTCATCATGGCCATCAACAGTAAATACGGCCTCATGTGGTTTGGCATTGACTTTATTGCTGGCTTAGACAATAAAGACATACGTGAACTCTTCAAAGAAGTGCACGAAATTATTGGGTTCGTGTTTTTAGTTGTGATTGCCCTGCATATTGCTGGTGCATTAAAACACAAGTTCATTGATAAAGACGGTACGATGAAACGCATGTCTTTAAAATAAGATAAAAACCATAAAAAAGCCCGAAATTTTCGGGCTTTTTTATTACTGATACCCCAGGGCATCTTCTCTAAACTCACTTCTTGAGTTTAATTCACCTTGTATTGCTGACTATGCTTTCTAACTGCTTCTAACATTGCCGCCGCATTTTAGCTCCGACATAACCTAAAGGTTAGTCTTCGCTGAAACTTGCATGTGTATTTCAGACTAATTTAGGCGTGATACTGTCTGCTCAACTCTCTGACCGCGTTTAGCATACATGCTGCGTTTTCTGGTGGCGTCCATTGCGTAATACCATGCCCCAAATTAAACACATGGCCATGGCCTTTGCCGTAGCTTGCCAGCACGCTCGCAACTTCTCTTTCAATGGCCTGTGGGATTGATAACAATATTGCAGGGTCTAAATTGCCTTGCAGGGCGACTTTATCGCCCACACGTTGTCGTGCGCTACCAATGTCCACTGTCCAATCTAAGCCCAGCGCATCTGCGCCAATGTCGGCTTGTGCTTCAAGCCATAATGCGCCACCTTTAGTAAACACAATGCTCGGAACTTTTTTGCCTTCTGCATTTTTAGTGAGTCCAGCCACAATTTTTTGCATGTAATTGAGCGAAAATTCAGTATAAGCATGGTGTGAAAGCGCACCGCCCCACGAGTCAAAAATCATCACGGCTTGTGCGCCTGCGGCAATCTGCGCATTGAGATACTGAATAACTGTTTGTGCAGTCGTTTCCAAGATATGGTGTAGCAAATCTGGGCGCGCATAGGCCATTTTTTTAGTGGTTAAAAAGTCGGTACCACCTTTACCCTCTACCATGTAAGTGGCTAGTGTCCAAGGGCTGCCTGAAAAACCAATTAATGGCACGCGGCCATTTAAGGCTTTGCGGATGCTAGAAACCGCATCAAACACATATTGCAGTTTAGCCATGTCTGGCACCACTAATTTTTGAATATCCGCTTCTTGTTGCAAGGTACGCTCAAATTTTGGGCCTTCGCCTTCTTCAAAATACAGGCCTAAGCCCATGGCATCGGGTACGGTAAGAATATCTGAAAACAAAATCGCCGCATCAAGCAGTGGGTAGCGGTCTAGCGGCTGTAAGGTCACATCCGTTGCAAATTGCGCATTTTTGCACAGTTGCAAAAAACTCCCTGCTGTTTTGCGGCTTTCACGATACTCTGGCAAATAACGCCCCGCTTGGCGCATCATCCACACAGGCGTGTAATCGGTTGGCTGGCGCATCAAAGCGCGAAGAAAAGTATCGTTTTGTAATGTTGTCATGAGCTTACTCAAAAAAATGGGGATGCACGTTATGCGCATCCCCAGCTATTTTACTAGAATTAACGCGACTTAGCGCGGCAATACCGATGCGCCCATTAAAAATGCATCGATTGCTTGCGCGGCTTGGCGCCCTTCGCGAATTGCCCATACCACTAACGATTGACCACGACGCACATCACCTGCGGCAAATACTTTAGCTTTGCTGGTTTGGTAACTTGTAGCACCTTCAGTCGTTGCTTTTGCGTTACCGCGTTGGTCTTTTTCTACACCAAATACTGCTAGCAATTTTTCCACAGGTGACACAAAACCCATGGCTAAAAACACCAAATCGGCAGGAATCGTAAATTCTGAGCCAGCTATTTCAGTCATTTTGCCGTCTTTCCACGCCACACGCGCGCCTTTAAGTGCTTCCACTTTACCATTTTCACCCATCAGTTCTTTGGTGGTGATTGACCAATCACGGTTTGCGCCTTCTTCATGCGAGCTTGAAGTGCGCATTTTGAGCGGCCAATTAGGCCAAACAAGGGCTCTATTTTCTTTTTCAGGCGGCTGTGGCATCAGTTCAAACTGTGTAATACTTGCCGCGCCATGACGGTTGCTAGTGCCCACGCAGTCAGACCCAGTATCACCACCGCCAATCACGATGACGTGCTTGCCTGTGGCTTTAATCTGATTAGGAATCACATCCCCAGCATTCACTTTATTTTGCGGCGTTAAAAAATCCATCGCAAAATGTACGCCATCTAGCTCACGCCCTTTAACGGGTAAATCACGAGGCTGTTCTGCACCTGCGGCCAATAATACCGCATCAAATTCTGCCACCAAGTCGTCAGCACTCACATTGTCACCTACGTGCTGATTGACGCGAAACTCTACGCCTTCGGCAGTCATTTGTGCCATGCGGCGGTCAATGTGCGATTTTTCCATTTTAAAATCTGGAATGCCGTAACGTAACAAGCCACCAATGCGGCTATTTTTCTCCAACACTACCACAGCATGACCCGCGCGCGCTAATTGCTGTGCCGCGGCTAAACCGGCAGGGCCAGAGCCAACAACTGCGACTTTTTTACCTGTTTTATTGGGGTTGATTTGCGGTGTGACCCAATTATTTTCCCAAGCCTTATCAATAATCGCATGTTCAATCGATTTAATACCAACGGCATCATCATTGATATTTAAAGTACAGGCAGCCTCGCACGGTGCAGGGCAGATACGGCCTGTGAACTCAGGAAAATTATTGGTTGAGTGCAACACATCAATGGCACTGCGCCAATCTTGGTGATACACCAAATCATTCCAATCAGGAATAATATTGTTGATGGGGCAGCCCGTAGTGCAAAATGGAATGCCACAATCCATACAGCGCGCGCCTTGGGTTTTGGCTTGCTCGTCAGTGAGATGTAGCACGAATTCTTTGTAATTTTTAACGCGCTCTGGCACTGGCAAATTTGCTTCAGAGAGGCGGTTATACTCTATAAATCCAGTCACTTTACCCATTATACGGCCTCCAGCACTTTATCTTCAGCGAGCTCTATTAACGCGCGTTTGTATTCATTTGGCATCACTTTAACAAATTTTTCGCGATGCTCATCCCAATATTGCACAATGGTTTTTGCGCGTTCACTATTGGTATAAGCAATGTGTTTAGCCAGTAAGCCAAGCAATATCGTTTCGTCAGGGGTGCCCAAGTGATGTATGGCATCTGCGCTTACTTGGCTGATATGCTGGACTTTTTCTAATGAAACCATGCCCATATTACAACGTTTGGCAAACTGGCCGTCTTCATCATACACATAAGCCACACCGCCGCTCATGCCTGCGGCAAAGTTTTGCCCAGTGACGCCTAACACCACCACCGTGCCGCCTGTCATGTATTCGCAGCCGTGGTTACCCACGCCTTCGACCACCGCTGATGCGCCAGAATTACGCACACAAAAACGCTCGCCCGCCACACCACTGAAATAGCTTTCGCCTGTGGTTGCCCCGTACATCACAGTGTTGCCAACAATGATGTTTTCATGCGAAACACCGCGGAATGCAGCGGGCGGTTTGATGACAATTCGGCCACCGCACAGGCCTTTACCTACGTAATCGTTGCCTTCGCCCGTGAGTTCAAAGCTAATGCCTTGCGCTAAAAATGCTGCAAAACTTTGGCCTGAAGTACCAGTAAATTTTACTTGTATGGTGTCATCTGGCAAGCCTGCCTGACCGTAGCGTTTGGCAATTTGGTGCGACAACATCGTGCCCACAGTACGATTTGTATTGGAAATAGGTAAATCTAACACCACCTGCTCGCGTCTTTCTAACGCTGGTTTTGCGAGTTTGACCAATTTGTTATCCAGCGCGTTAGCCAAACCATGGTCTTGCACATCATTGTGCTTGCGTGACACGCTGGCAGGCATTTCTGGCTGGTGAAATACTTTGCTGAAATTTAAGCCCTGAAGCTTCCAGTGATCTATGCCTGCTTGCATATCCAGCAAATCGGCACGGCCAATTAAATCATCAAACTTTTCAATGCCCATACTGGCCATCAGCTCGCGCACTTCTTCAGCCACAAAAAAGAAATAATTCACCACATGCTCAGGCTGGCCTGTAAAGCGTTTACGCAGTTCAGGGTCTTGCGTGGCAACGCCTACCGGGCACGTGTTGAGATGACATTTACGCATCATGATGCAGCCTTCCACAACTAAGGGCGCGGTGGCAAAACCAAACTCATCGGCACCCAGCAATGCGCCAATCAGCACATCACGGCCCGTTTTAATTTGGCCGTCCACTTGCAGCACAACACGGCCACGCAATTGGTTCAAGACCAGCGTCTGTTGGGTTTCAGAAAGCCCCAACTCCCATGGCGTACCGGTATGTTTTACCGATGAAATTGGCGATGCGCCTGTACCGCCATCATGCCCCGCAACCACAATGTGGTCGGCTTTTGCTTTAGCTACACCTGCCGCTACGGTGCCGATGCCGGTTTCTGACACCAACTTCACTGAAATCGTGGCACTTGGGTTGGCATTTTTTAAATCATGAATCAGCTGTGCTAAATCTTCAATCGAATAAATATCATGGTGCGGCGGTGGCGAAATCAAGCCCACACCTGGCACAGAAAAACGTAGTTGTGCAATATACGGGCTGACCTTATGGCCAGGTAGTTGCCCGCCTTCACCCGGTTTTGCACCTTGCGCCATTTTGATTTGGATTTGGTCGGCATTGGATAAATACTCTGCCGTAACCCCAAAGCGCCCAGAAGCCACTTGTTTAATTGCAGAGCGCATGGAATCGCCCACATTGAGCGGAATGTCGGTTTCAATTAAGTGCCGTCCAATTACTGCAGCAACGCTGGTGCCACTGGTTACCGGGATAAAGCGTTTCGGGTCTTCACCGCCTTCACCCGTGTTCGATTTGCCGCCAATGCGGTTCATGGCAATCGCCAGCGTTGCATGGGCTTCGGTTGAAATTGAGCCCAGCGACATCGCGCCAGTGGCAAAACGTTTCACAATTTCTTTGGCAGATTCAACGCGATAAAGCGGAATCGGCAAATTGGCGGGTCTAATTTCAAACAAGCCACGCAAGGTCATATGGCGGCGCGATTGGTCGTTAATCAACTTGGCATATTCTTTATACGTTTCATATTGGCCGGTGCGCGTTGCGTGTTGCAGCTTGGCGATGGAATCTGGCGTCCAGGTATGTTCTTCACCGCGCACTCGGAAAGCATATTCGCCACCTGCATCCAAGTGGTTTGCCAGCAATGGGTCTGAACCAAAGGCCGCACTATGTAAGCGTAGCGTTTCTTCGGCTACTTGGTCTAAGCCAATGCCTTCAATATGCGTGGCTGTGCCTGTAAAGTATTGCTCTACGAATGCACTGTTTAAGCCAATTGCTTCAAAAATTTGCGCACCACAGTACGATTGATAAGTCGAAATGCCCATTTTAGACATGACTTTATACAAGCCTTTGCCAATCGCTTTTACAAATTTCTTGGCAGCTTCATCTGTGTTTTTGTTCTCTAGGTGTTTGATGGTTTCAAACGCCAGCCACGGGCAAACGGCTTCTGCACCATAGCCGCCCAACAGCGCAAAATGATGCACCTCGCGTGCCGAGCCTGTGTCAACCACCAAGCCGGTGCTGGTTCTTAAACCCGCTTGTACCAAATGTTTATGCGTTGCTGAACAGGCCAGCAAGGCAGGAATCGCCAAGCGCGCTTCACTCACGTTTCTATCTGAAAGAATAAGAATATTGAAACCATCTTTAACTGCTTGCTCTGCTGCGCGGGTGACGCTGGCAACGGCAGCTGCCATGCCCGCCTTGCCTTGCGCGGCAGGGTAAGTAATGTCCAGCAGCAAAGATTTGTGTTGATTTTGCGTGAGGGTAGCAATCGCCTTTAACTGTTCCAGCTCATTTAACGTGAGTACTGGCTGGCTGGCCTCTAATCGAATCGACGGCGCGGTTTCATCCACGGCTAACAAGTTAGGTTTGGGGCCAATAAAAGTCACCAGCGACATTACCAATTCTTCACGAATCGGGTCAACTGGCGGATTGGTCACTTGTGCGAATAATTGCTTAAAGTAATTGTACAAAAGCTTAGGCTTTGCAGATAACACAGGCAGGGCAGCATCGTTACCCATCGAGCCATAAGCTTCTTCGCCCGTTTGCACCATCGGCTGTA
>JAKQTB010000074.1 GCA_029569495.1 Pseudomonadota bacterium
TTGGCGTGACGAGTGGCGGAAAGCCTAAATCTTCACGAACACGCGGTATTTCTGCAAGCACTTCATCCATGCGGTTCAATGCGCCTTGTTCTTTTAATTGGTTGGATAAGTTGGAAATCATGCCACCTGGCACTTGGTTGACCAACACGCGCGTATCAACGCCTGTGAAGTCACTTTCAAATTGCCAGTATTTTTTACGCACTTCACGGAAATAAGCAGTAATTTCTTGTAATGCCTGCAGGTTGATGCCGGTATCGTACTCAGTGCCTTGTAGCGCTGCTACAATACTTTCAGTAGAAGAATGACTGGCGCCTTCACCAAAAGAAGAGTTGCTGGTATCTACAATGGTGGCACCAGCTTCAATGCCTTTAAGGAAGCACATTGCCGACAAGCCTGAAGTGGCATGACTATGTAAATGGATGGGTAAGCTCACTGCCGTGCGTAATGCTTTCACAAGCTCAGCCGTGCTTTGTGGGGTGAGCAAGCCCGCCATATCTTTAATGGCAATGGTGTCACAGCCCATGCCTTCCAGTTCTTTGGCAAGCCCGACAAAATGCGCAACATCATGTACAGGGCTAGTTGTATAGCTAATAGCACCTTCAGCAATTTTGCCTACTTTTTTGACAGCTTCAACCGAAGTTCTTAAGTTGCGCATATCGTTCATTGCGTCAAAAATACGGAACACGTCAACACCGTTATCCGCTGATTTTTTGACAAATGCCTGAACGACATCGTCAGAATAATGGCGGTATCCAAGCAAATTCTGGCCGCGCAACAACATTTGAATTTTGCTATTAGGCAAAGCCTTACGTAATTTAGTTAACCGCTCCCACGGGTCTTCTTTTAAAAAGCGTACACAGGCATCAAACGTAGCACCGCCCCAAGCTTCGAGCGACCAAAAATCAATCGCATCCAATTTTGCACAGATTGGCAACATATCTTCTGTACGCATGCGTGTTGCAATTAACGACTGATGCCCGTCACGCAACACCAGTTCAGTAATGTGTACTTTGGAAGATTTAGTCGCTTGGTTGTTTGTCATAGCTTAACTCTTTACTTTAAATAATATGTTTAATTATATGTTTTTATTATATTTAATCTACACACCCTCATGTGCAGCAATGGCAGCAGAAATGGCGGCAGCAATGACCTCTGGTGCAATTTCATTCGCATAGTGCGTGAGCTCAGGGTGAGTTTCTACAAAGCTGGTATTAAATTCTGCATTTCTAAAATCAGGGTGCTTCAAAATTTGCTGATAGTAAGGAATGGTTGTTTTAACACCGTAAATGAGCATGTCATCTAATGCGCGGCGTCCACGCTCAATCACACTTTCCCAGTCCAGTGCCCATACGGTGAGTTTGGCACACATTGAATCGTAATAGGGCGGAATCACGTAACCAGTATAAATGGCAGCATCCATTCGCACGCCGGGCCCACCAGGTGAATAATAGCGTGTTATTTTGCCAAAGCTTGGCAAAAAGTCGTTTTTAGGGTCTTCCGCATTGATGCGAAACTCCATTGCATAGCCCCTGAATTGCACTTCTTTTTGAACATATTGCAAAGGTAAGCCGTATGCGACGCGAATTTGCTCTTGCACAATATCAATGCCGGTGATGGTTTCAGTGACAGTATGCTCTACTTGTAGACGCGTATTCATTTCCATAAAATAGAATGTGTTGTCTGAATCCAGCAGAAACTCCACCGTACCAGCATTTTCGTAGCCTACTGCTTTAGCCGCTTTTACCGCTAAGCCGCCAATATATTCACGTTGTGCCTGCGTGAGTTGCGGGGAGGGGGCAATTTCAATCAGTTTTTGGTTGCGGCGTTGAATTGAGCAGTCGCGCTCAAATAGATGAATCACATTACCTTGTGAATCGGCCAGCACTTGCACTTCAATATGGCGTGGTGAAACCACACATTTTTCTAAAAACACTTCAGGTTTACCAAACGCCTTGCTGGCTTCACTAATCACGCGGTCGTAGTTGCTTAATAATTCTTTTTCACTATCACAACGGCGAATACCGCGACCGCCACCGCCATTGGTGGCCTTAAGCATGACTGGGTAACCAATTTTTTTTGCTAGCGCAACGGCTTGATCCAGATTTTCCAAATTGCCATCACTCCCTGGTGTGCAGGGAATGCCAGCAGCGGTCATGGCGTTTCTGGCTTGAATTTTGTCGCCCATTTGGCGAATTACAGACGCATTTGGCCCAATAAATTTAATGCCACGGCGTGCGCAAATCTCAGCTAACTCAGGGTTTTCAGACAAGAAACCATAGCCAGGGTGCAGGGCGTCACAGCCAGAAGCCACGGCCAAATTCACAATATTATGTGCATTTAAGTAGCCTGCTACTGGGTCTGCGCCGATGTTATAGGCTTCATCTGCTTTTTTAACATGCAAAGCCTGACGATCTGCATCGGCATAAATTGCCACAGATTTGATGCCCATTTCAGAGCAAGCGCGTACAATGCGCACTGCGATTTCACCACGGTTAGCAATTAGAATTTTTTTAAACACAAACGCGCCTTAAAGTTATTACTAAAACTCGGCAATTGTAACATGCACGAGCCGGTAGCTACATACTAAACTCAGGCTTCCCGTGTTAAATTTACGCATAAACTTTAAGATTAAACCACCCTGATGACGAGTTAAAAATATAATGAGCCAACCTTTAGTGATTGATAATTTAGCTTTTTCTAAAAAAAATGAGGCGCTTAGCGGCGTTCTGCTACTTGCAGACTGCCCAAGGCTGCAAGAGTTATTGCACCAACCATCATTAAAAGCCGAATCCAACGCGCACGAGATTGTATTTGATTTAAAAGGCACGACCAATTCGCTCAACCAACATTTTTTAAGCCTCAGCATTACCGCCAAACTCAGCGCAAATTGCCAGCGCTGCTTGAGCGCAATGCCGCTCACTATAAAACTGCATTTTAATTACCTGATTAGCGATGTTGATGATGCAGCCTTAGAGGCGCTGGAACTTGATAACGTGGATGATTTTGATTTGCTGCAAGCCAACGCCAATATGGATTTAGCCGCACTTATTGAAGATGAAGTCATCATGGCGCTGCCCATTGCGCCTACGCATGAAAATGCTTGTGTTGAATTGGTCACCCAAAGTGGCGAAAAACCCAACCCGTTTGCTGCGTTAAAAGGGCTGATAAAACCACAAGCCGGTGAATGATAAAATCAGGGGTTTTTGCTAAATTCACCTGAGTTTTAAACAGGCTTTTCACGTCTCGTTAATGATTGAAATTTTGCTTCAAATAGGCCATTTTTAATCACAACCTTTTTCGATGCTCTGGAAGCCTTATAAATAAAGGCTTGCAGAGGTGATAATTTTTCTCGGCGGAATAATGGCGTACTTTTATACTATTAAAAAATGGCAGTTTTTAAATAAAATTTTATGTGGAATATCATCCGTTTTTAGCAGTACGCGAAAGAATAAAATTAGCGCGATTCATCTTAAATTTGCAATATGAACCGCAATATATTGATATCGCATCTATTTTTTAGTGGCTAAAGTGTGATTTTGGCTGACAAAAGTCAGCTTTTATATTATAGTGCCGGGCTAGTAGTTTAACGTAGTCTTTAATTCGCGGTGCGTAAGTTAATCAAGCACCAGTTAATTTGTAATTAAGATGATGTTTATAATCATTTTATTGGAGTTTATTATGGCAGTTCAGCAAAACAAAAAAACACCGTCTAAACGCGGTATGCATCGTTCACATGACTTTTTAGTCAACCCAGCATTGGCCGTTGAGCCAACAACAGGCGAGGCACATTTGCGTCACCACATCAGCCCAAACGGTTACTACCGTGGCCGTAAAGTGATTGCAACCAAAGGCGAATAATTTCAATTTGTTTGTATCTAATGCTAATATTAGCCCACGCTAATATTGGATTAAATAAACAAATTGCGACTTTCTGCGCTTAAACCAATTTTAACGCCGCACCAATTTTGGCGCGGCGTTAGTGTATCTAGCGTTTGTCATGTTTTATTTCGCTATGTTCTATTTTACGGTGTGATTTTCAAATAGGCTGATTAAACCAATGGATATTACCCTTTCTGTCGATGCAATGGGCGGTGACCACGGCCCGCACGTGACGATTCCCGCAGTGCTGAAGGCGCTCGACGAAGATGCGCAACTCAATGTTGTGCTGGTGGGTTTGAGTGATGCGATAGAAGCCGAACTCAAAGCGCGCAAAGCTAGCACTGGTCCGCGTTTACGCATCCATCCTGCCACTGAAGTCGTGACGATGGATGAAGCCCCGCAGAGTGCACTCAAAAATAAAAAAGATTCTTCCATGCGCGTGGCCATTAATTTGGTAAAAAGCGGCGAGGCCAATGCTTGTGTAAGTGCGGGCAATACCGGCGCGCTAATGGCCACTGCACGCTTTGTACTCAAAACCTTGCCAGGCATTGATCGCCCAGCGATTGCAGGCGTTTTCCCCAGCCAAAAGGGTAAAACCTATATTCTGGATTTAGGTGCTAATGCAGATAGTACACCTGAACAATTATTGCAATTTGCGGTGATGGGTAGCATGTTAGTGTCCTCCATCGCAAATAAAGCAAAACCAACTGTTGGCTTGCTCAATATTGGCACTGAAGATATTAAAGGTAATGAAGTGGTGAAGCAGGCTGGCGAATTGCTGCGCGCAAGCCATTTGAACTTTTATGGCAACGTAGAGGGCAATGATATTTTTAAAGGCACCACTGATTTGGTCGTTTGTGATGGTTTTGTCGGTAACGTGACATTGAAGGCTTCAGAGGGCGTTGCGCAGATGATGGGGCGTTTTTTGTCAGAAGAGTTCAAACGTAACTGGTTGACTAAACTGATGGGGCTGATTGCCATGCCTGTATTGAAGGCATTTAAAAAACGGCTAGACCCACGTTTATATAATGGCGCGAGCTTTTTAGGCTTACGCGGCATTGTGGTAAAAAGTCATGGTGGTGCCGATATTGTAGGCTTTAAAAACGCCATACACATTGCTGTGGAAGAGGCCCGTAGTGGTGTGCTACGCCGCATTACTGAACAGTTAGAAATTGAACATATACAATCGCAAACCCAGTCAAACGGTGATACAGCGTTTGGCGTTGAAGCGAATCACTTGGAAAACGCATGACAAATTTACGCAACATTTATTCGCGTATTGCGGGTACGGGAAGCTATTTACCTGAAAAATTACTCACCAATGCTGATTTAGAGCATATAGTTGATACCACAGATGAGTGGATTTTTACGCGTACCGGCATACGTGAACGCCATTTAATTGCAGATGACCAAATGACAAGTGATTTGGCATTGCATGCTGCGCGAAATGCCATTGAATCGGCAAATATTGCATTAACTGACATCGATTTAATTATTGTTGCGACCACCACGCCCGACAAAATTTTTCCTAGCACTGCGGTAATATTGCAAAATAAACTGGGTATATCAGGCTGTCCGGCGTTTGATATTCAAGCGGTTTGTAGTGGTTTTGTATATGCGCTCGCAACCGCAGATAACTTTATTAAATCAGGGGCGGCCAAGTGTGCGCTGGTCATTGGCGCTGAAGCTTTTTCACGCATAGTAGACTGGACTGATCGCGGCAATTGTATTCTTTGGGGCGATGGTGCAGGGGCTGTGATTATGCAAGCCAGTGAAGAACAGGGCGTAATTTCAACCCATCTACATGCCGATGGTAATTACGAAAAAATGCTGCATGTGCCGCGTAAAGCAACTGGACAGGACACCGTGGTGATGGAAGGCAATGCCGTATTCAAAATTGCGGTAAACACGCTGGATGCAATAGTTGATGAAACATTGACTGCCAATGGACTGCAAAAATCTGATATTGACTGGCTAGTGCCACATCAAGCCAATATTCGTATCTTACAAGCAACCGCCAAAAAGCTGGATATGAATATGGATCATGTCGTTGTGACCGTTGATAAGCATGGTAACACCTCAGCTGCGTCAATTCCTTTAGCGCTGGATGTAGCCGTGCGTGATGGCCGCATTAAACGGGGCGATATGATTTTAATGGAAGCGTTTGGCGGCGGATTTACATGGGGTTCTGCTTTAATTAAGTATTAAAAAAGCAAAAAAATACATCCTTAAAAGATGTAAAACAAAGTAAAATATTTTTCAGTATTGCACTATATTTTTGCGCCATATTTTAGTGCTAGGATTACGACTAGGCACGTTCAAGATTAACCCTTAAAAAACGAATTATCACTATGAAAAAATTTGCATTTTTCTTTCCAGGTCAAGGTTCACAGTCAGTGGGGATGAAAAAAGACTTTGCTGATATGTCGATTATCCACGATACCTTTGCAGAAGGATCTGACATTTTGGGTGCCGACTTCTGGCGCATGATCACCGAACATAATGAAGACCTACATTTAACAACCAATACTCAACCGCTCATGTTAATTGCTGGAATTGCGGCTTGGCGTGCCTGGCACGAAACTGGCGGTAAAAACCCTGACGTGATGGCAGGCCATAGCTTAGGTGAATATACAGCCTTAGTAGCCTCAGGTGTTGTAAGTTTTAAAGATGTCTTGCCACTTGTTCGCTACCGCGCTGAAGTCATGCAAAGTGCCGTGCCTGAAGGTGAGGGTGCTATGGCTGCAATTCTAAGTTTAGACGATGACGCAGTCAGAAGTGCCTGTGCTGAAGCAGCACAAAATCAAGTGGTGGAGGCGGTCAACCTAAACGCTCCAGGTCAAGTCGTGATTGCAGGGCACAAGGCCGCCGTTGAACGTGCGTTGGTGATTGCTAAAGCCAATGGCGCAAGGCACGCGGTGCATTTGCCTGTGAGCGTACCATCGCACTGTTCTTTGATGAAGCCTGCGGCAGAAAAACTTAAGGCATATTTGCAAAATGTCACATTCCATACTGGCAATATTCCAGTGATACAAAATGCAGATGTTGCTGCGTATGAAGATGCCGATAAAATTAAAGATGCCCTAGTTCGCCAGTTATATAGCCCTGTGCGCTGGGCAGAAACAGTCCGTGCCATGTACGCCCAAGGCGTCACCGCGAGTGCGGAATGCGGCCCAGGCCGTGTGTTTGCGGGGGTTACTAAACGCATCGTCGCAGAATTACCCTGCGTTGCACTCACAAGCCCGGCTGCGCTTGAAGAGGCTCGCCAATTATTTACGCAATAGTTAATACAGTTAATAAAGTAGGTAACCATATGTCAAATAATCAAACGTTACAAAATCAAATTGCGCTAGTCACTGGTGCTAGCCGTGGTATTGGCGCAGCGATTGCGCAAGAACTCGGCAAGCAAGGCGCAACGGTCATTGGCACAGCCACCAGTGCTGGTGGTGCAGATAACATTAATGCCAGCCTGCAAGCGGCCGGAATTAAAGGCATGGGTTTGGCGCTGGATGTGAACGATGCCAGCCAGATTGATGCAGTTTTAAAGCAAATCGCTGCAAGTTATGGTGATGTTTCAATATTAGTGAATAATGCCGGCATTACTAAAGATACACTTTTAATGCGCATGAGTGACGAAGATTGGAATGCCGTCATCAACACCAATTTAACTTCAGTATTCAGGATGAGCCAAGCAGTATTGCGCCCAATGATGAAAGCCAGAACGGGACGCATTATTAGCATTTCAAGTGTGGTCGGGCATATGGGCAATGCTGGGCAAACCAATTATGCGGCGGCAAAAGCGGGCATGACAGGCTTTACTAAATCTTTGGCGGCCGAAGTGGGGAGCCGTAATGTAACGGTCAATTGTGTCGCGCCAGGCTTTATTGAAACAGATATGACAGCTGAATTGCCTGAAGCAATTAAAACTAAAATGCTAGAGCGTGTGCCACTAGGCCGCTTGGGTAATGTGAACGAAATTGCAGCCACTGTGGCGTTTTTAGCTTCACCAAATGCGGCCTACATTACCGGT
>JAKQTB010000096.1 GCA_029569495.1 Pseudomonadota bacterium
AAAAGAGGCGGTCAACCTTGTGTTAGGGGCTTGAGAATTACCGTCTATGATGTATTGCAAATGCTAGCATCTGGTATGACGCATCAAGAAATTATTGAAGACTTTCCGGAGTTAGATGAATTGGATATAAAAGCTTGTTTAAGCTACGCTGCGCAAAGAGAGCATGATATGGTGAGCGTAGCCGCGGCATGAAGTTATTGCTAGATGAAAATTTATCAAGGCGATTAGTGCCATTTCTGCAAAGTGATTTTCCAAATAGTACTCAGGTGACACTGATTGGTTTAGAAAAAGCTTCGGATATTGAAATTTGGCAATATGCGCAGAGGAATGATTTTGTTATCGTAACCCGTGATGCGGATTTTTATGAATTAAGTTTACATTTTCATGAAAACCCAGCTAGGGTAATTTGGCTACGAATAGCAAACACTTCAAAAGATGAAGTGCTTGAACTATTGTTAAGTAATAGATTGCTGTTAAAAGAGCAGTTTTACCAATTTGGTAAGTTATGTGTACAATTACTTTAATCGGCATCTTCGGTTGCCGTTTTTTGTTTTTGTAGGAGCGGTGATTGACCGTGAAAGCAATGGTGAATAGTCACCGTTATTCGCGGTCAGGGACCGCTCCTACAGGCTACCCATTTTTGGTTTAGATATACCAAAATAATTACAAACCTTTTTCGCTGCTCTGTAAGCCTTTATTTACAAGGCTCACAGAGCATCAATTTTCTCTCGAGTGTTTTAAACTAATTAAATAAGGTTAAATGGCGATACTTTTTGTGCGCTGTAGCGGGAAAATATCGTAGCTTTTAGCGTCAATTTTGTTGATAAAAAAGACTTGCGCTAACCTGCCTGTTGCGAGGGAGTCACCAAAAAATTCATTCGCCGCGTGGTAGGTTTGCGCGTTAAATAAAATAAGCGTGTTGTAAACGTTATTCACCCTGACGGTTTCATCAAACATGCTATGAAACTCAGTTGAAACGGGCTGGTTGGATTTAAAGTTGGTTTCAGATTGCTTGAGCGCGGCTTGGTAGCTTTCTTCATTAAAGCTGGAATTTGGCTTAAATAACGATGTGCCAGCATTAAGTGGCGCATTGGGTGTTAAGTAAATTACACCGGCAAAAATAGTGTTGCCATCTTGATGCAGCACGCCACGCTCAAATTTAGCTTCAACGACTTGAAAGCTGGTGGAAATTGCCCAACGCATTGCGTCTTGTTTTGTGTTGTGAAAAACAGAGACTAATTTTTTACAGACTTTTTCGTATAAAGTTGCATCAATTTCAAACAAATCTTTTGTTCTGCAACCCGGGAATACGTAATCAATATTATTTAATTCATGACAATAGGTAAATTTTTGATTAAGCGCAAACTTACGAATTTCATCGGGGTTTTCATAAAAGTTATCAATGATCGTGACGCTTGGGTACAAATCCATAGGGTGAACTTTCAAATGACTATTAGCCGAATTCGCTGATTCTACCATGTGAAGATTCATACAAACAAACTGAGAATGACGTTGATTACATCTGCACTGCTCTGCGAGCCTTTATTTATAAGGCTTGCAGGGCAGCGTTTTTTGCTCGGGCAATGGTTAGCGTAATAATTTATTCTTCAATGCCTAATTCTTGAATTTTTCTGGTAATGGTATTGCGGCCCATGCCGAGCTGGTTGGCGGCTTCAATTCGGCGGCCATGCGTGTGTTCGAGCGCTTTTTCAATAAGAATGCGCTCAAAAATCTGGGTGCGGGTTTCAAGCACATGTTGTTCATTGCGGTTTAGTGCGTCTGCCACTTCAGCGGCAAGCGCCTCTTGCCAGGTGGTGGAAGCGTTTGATTTTCCATTATCCTCTTTGAGTTCGGGTGGCAAATCTGCAATATCAATATTTTGGCCCGGTGCCATCACCGTGAGCCAGTGGCAAACGTTTTCAAGCTGCCGTACATTGCCGCTCCAATTCACCGCGCTAAGGTATTTGAGCGCAGCAGCTGAGGGTTGTTTGGTTTCAACATTCAATTCAGTAGCGCTTTGTTGCAGAAAGTGCTTGATGAGTAGGGGAATATCTTCACGGCGTTCGCGTAGTGCGGGTAAGCGCAGGCGAATAACATTGAGTCGGTGGAATAAGTCTTCACGAAAAAGTCCGAGTTTAACGCGCTCTTCAAGGTCTTGGTGCGTGGCGGCAATAATGCGCACATTCACTTTAATCGGCTGGTGGCCGCCCACACGGTAAAATTGGCCGTCACTTAACACGCGCAACAGGCGTGTTTGTAAGTCTGGCGGCATGTCGCCAATTTCATCTAAAAAGAGTGTGCCGGTATCAGCTTGCTCAAAGCGTCCCCGACGCGATGCCGCCGCGCCTGTAAATGCACCACGCTCATGACCAAACAGTTCAGATTCTAATAAATCTTTAGGAATTGCTGCGGTGTTAATGGCAATAAAGGGCTTGTCTCCTCGCGGGCTATGGCGATGCAACGCGCGCGCCACAAGCTCTTTACCGCTGCCAGATTCACCATTGATGAGCACCGTGGCGTGCGAGCGACTTAAGCGGCCAATGGCGCGAAAAACCTCTTGCATGGCAGGTGCTTGGCCAATAATTTCAGGGGTTGCCTCCAGCGTGACCTTTTCAGTGTATTCTCTCGTGCTTTCATCAACCGCGCGTTTAATGACATCAATCGCTTGGTCAACATCAAAGGGTTTGGCTAGATACTCAAAAGCGCCTCCTTGAAAAGCCGCTACAGCACTTTCAAGATCAGAATAGGCTGTCATGATAATGACCGGGATATCAGGATATTTTTGCTTAATTTCAGTGAGAAAATCTAAGCCAGACCCATTGGGCATACGAATATCACTCACCACGACTTGCGGCTGTTCCCGTTCCAGCGTATTAAGCGCCTCTGCCACCGATGAAAAAGTCTTATAGTCTAAATCAGTTCGTGTGAGGGCTTTTTCAAATACCCAACGTATTGATTTGTCATCATCGATAATCCAAATGGGTTTCATATTTGTTAATCCTTAAGGGTATTTCTTG
>JAKQTB010000099.1 GCA_029569495.1 Pseudomonadota bacterium
GCATAAAAACTCACTTCGTTTTGGGTATATACCGCCGTGCGAATGGCAATATTGGTATCCATATTGCCATCAAAGCCAATGTAGCCAATTGCGCCGCAATATAGGCCACGCGGGCTGGGTTCGAGTTCATCAATAATTTGCATGGCACGTAGTTTGGGTGCACCGGTAATTGAGCCACCCGGAAAACAACCGCGCAACAAATCTAGCGCCGATTTACCTTGTGCGAGTTTGCCCGTCACAATACTCACCAAATGATGCACGTTGGCAAAGCTTTGTAGTTGAAATAACTTTTCAGCCTTTACCGAGCCAATTTCGCAGTTTTTGCCAATGTCATTCCGCAGTAAATCGACAATCATCAAATTTTCAGCGCGGTCTTTTAAGCTATTTTGCAGCTCAATTGCTTGTTTAGCATCTTCAATTGCATCATCAGAACGCGGGCGTGTGCCCTTAATTGGCCGTGTTTCAACATGTTGGCCGACCACCTGCAAAAATCGCTCGGGGGATGCAGACAGCACTTCAAGTTGCGGCAACTGCATATAAGCCATAAAGGGTGCGGGGGAAATTTCGCGCAGTTTTTTGTAAGCTAACCAGCCATCGCCTTTTGCCTGTGCTGAAAAACGCTGGGCTAAATTTACCTGATAGCAATCACCCTCCAAAATGTAGTTTTTCACCCTATCAAAAGCGTGCGCATAGCGTGCTTTTGTCATATTAGAAATCACATCCGTTGTCACTTTAAATGCTTCAACCTTTTTAGCACCGCTGGAAGCCTTGTAAAATAAGGCTTCCAGGGCATTAAATTTTTCTCGGGCGTTTTCATGGCAAAAATGTGCGATCAAATGCGCCGTTTTTTGACGATGATCGACCACCACCGCCCAATCATAAATGCCAACCCTTAATTCTGGAATCGCGTCCATTGATTTGGGCGTACTTTGTTTATCTACACTGGGTAGCTTTTCAAAATATAGCGCTAAATCATAGCCAAAATAGCCCACGGCCCCACCTGAAAAAGGACTATCAGTGCTGGCATTTTCTGATGAGATATATTGTGCAAGCGCACTTTTAATGAGCTCAAATGGATTTTCTTCAGAAACTTCTGTTAAACCATTTTCTGTAATTTCAGTCCTTTTACCGTAAGTTACAAAGGTTTTCACAGGAGAAGCCACCAAAATGTCGTATCTTCCATACTGACTACCTGGTTTACCTGTTTGCGGGTTAAGGGCTTGGCCGCTATCGAGCATCATCGGCCAATCCAGATGTGCGATACATTCAAATAGCTTTGCGCTATCGTGGTGGTAAGGAAGTGCTTTTTTTAACATGCCAACCCCAAGCCTGCAACAGCAAACGCAGGAAAGCACACCGCTGCGCTGTTTGTCACCTCCTTTTGATCAGCCGCAATATAATGCGTGACCGAAACGTATTGTAGCCCTAGCCGCTGTGCAAGTTCTGCCGCTAAAAATTCCCCAGCCCCGCAACCAATCACCTGTAAAGATTGCTGATCTTGCAGGCGTGAAATCTGGCGCAACATGGCAAGCTGTAATTGATTCAACTGTGCATTTTTAAAACTGTATGCCAACTGCCGCCACGCGCTGAGTGGCGCATCGGTGGCATCCATGCCCATCATCCGCGCAATGCGTCTTGCGCTGGCTTCCACCGATTTTTCTGCATGATCTGCCGTGTCGCTCATGTTATCGTGCAGCGGCAATTCGCCCGTGAGGGTATACACATCCGCTGTTGTGGCAAAGTGTTCTGCGGCGACATTCACCCAATCACCGTTAAACGGTATTTTTTGCGCAAGCGCCATCAGCGGCGTGCGGACGACTCCTGTATAAACCAGCTCATCGGTTTTTAATCGCGCAGCATCATTAAAGCCCAGCACTTGCGGAGCGTGGCTGTGTAAAATCGCAAGGTCGGTAGTGGTGCTACCAATGTCCACAAACAAAGCCTGTTTTACCTGTTGCGCCAGATATTGCAAGCTCGCCAGCCAGTTCATTGAGGCAATGTCATGCGCATGGTGTTCAACAAGATTTAGCGGTACAAAACCAGCGTTTCCAGCAAAAAATCTGACTTCACCCGTTAATTTTTTCGCGGCCAATTGCGCAATTTGCACCACGCCCGCCTGCCGGTTAGAAAAAATATCTGCCAGTTCACCCGTCATGGTCACAGCATGCTGCGTGGCCTGCATTTCCAGCAATACGTCATCAATAGCCGTTGCAAGTTCATTAAGGCCACGCCATAGCGGGCAATACACTTGCTTGGCTGCCAGCACCTTGCCTGTTGCATCGCGCAGCACAGCTTTAAGGTGTGCGCCGCCAACATCCCAACCAATTACGCTATTGTTTTTCACCATTGAATCTCAACGATATTTTTTTGTATACGCGGCATTTTAAAAGATTCATCACGCTGATTATCGAGAATCAATTTAGCCGCGTTACAGCCTATCGCCTCAGTCAGCGCAACATAACTCGTGGTAAGGCGCGGATTAATATCAATGACATAAATTTTATTTGCTTGCGTGTCGATGATGACGTCCACCCCAACATAGCCCAGCGCATCAGGCAGCTCTTTGGCCAGTTTACGCATGAGTGTTTCAAAACGCTGCCAGTAAGCCACCATGCCGTTGACGGTGATTCCCGTCAGTTTAAACAGCTGACCTGTTTGGCAGATATGTTGTTCATTACAGCAAAGTAGCCAGGCTAGCCCACCACCCCCACTTAAATACGCAAAGCTTGCGTTGATGCCTGATTGATAAGGCTGCGCAAAATACAGCAGATAACGCTGGTCTTCTTGCAGCCAATCCCTTAGTGCGGTCAGCGAATCAAACAAGTGGATACCTTCGCACCCTGCCCCGTCTTCAGGTTTTGCCAGCCATTTGGCCACTTTTAACGTGGACATTTCTTCAAAAAAGGCTGGCTGAATCAAGTCTTCACCCGAGTACACGGGTAAGGTGTGAATTCCTGCCGCTTGCAAGGTATCAAACGTTAAACTTTTGCTGGTGCCAATCAGCGTGGCATCAAATCCACAGCCTAAAAACTGTGCGCCGTGTTCTTTGTCTTCTTCCGCCAGGCACAGTTCGGTCAACCCTAGCAAAGCGCCATCCGTTTCAGGCGCAATAACCCAGACTAAATCAGCCTGTTTTAGTGCCTTTTTAAAGGTTTTTTTAAAGTCACTGGCAATCACCGGTAAACTTTTACGCGCAAGTGCTGGCTGTGGCAAGCGTGCATCATGCGTCGTGATGAGAGCATATTGCTTCATTTGATTTAAGTCACGCAACAAAGCATCGCGCATTAATGCGCCTTCATGCACCAGAGATTCTGGCAGTGTTTCATCACTTAAACCGCCTCCAGTGATAAACTCGCAGACAAATAATTTTTCTTGTTTTTCTTTCATGAGTTTGAAGATGCAAATAATCCCCGTGATTGATTTATTAAATGGCGTTGTGGTACACGCCAAGCGTGGCGAAAGGCAACAATATCAGCCAATTCAATCCAAACTATGTGATTCACACGCACCACTCGCCATTGTCAGCGCTTTGCTCGACAACATGCCGTTTACGCAATTATATATCGCGGACTTAAATGCTATTCAAAAATTAGAGGCGCAATACACGACAAATTACAGTGCCATTGCAGCGATTGCAAAAAAATATCCCCAGATAACGCTGTGGGTCGATGCTGGGATTAGTAACAATACTGAACTGCAGTATTGGCAAAAGTTGAAAGTGCGGCTGGTAATTGCGAGCGAAAACTTTAAAACCATTGCGCAATATCATAGTTTGAACTTGGCTGAAACACCGCATATTTTATCGCTGGATTTTTTTCCGCAAGGCTATGCGGGGCCGCTAGAACTGCTTGCAAATTGTCAGCATTGGCCGCAAGACGTGATTGTGATGTCGCTGGAAAATGTGGGGGCAAATGCAGGCGTTAATACAGCATTATTGATGGAAATAAAAGCACGTGCTCAACAGCACAGCCTTATTGCTGCGGGCGGAATCAGAAATATTGATGATTTAAAAGCACTCAAGGCATTAGGCATTCAGCAGGCGCTCATGGCCACCGCCCTGCATCAACAACAAATCACTGCGGCACAACTTGCAAAGCTATAAGCACCAAACCCCGATTACAAAGCCCAACTAGCAAGCTGGGCTTTGTACAAGCATAACAATTCACGAATAAGCTCACTCGCGAACACCAAGCGCTTACTTTGCTTGAAACGGGTGTCTGGTTTCCTGATATTTTTCTATAATTGTCTCTAAATTAGGTTCACGATTTACCGCATTCTTAATGGCTTGCTTCATCGCCAAGTAGTTCCATTCCTGCACACGGTCATCCATATCGGCTCTGGCGCTAATATAAACGCCTACACAGATAAAAATATCATCGACTTCGTTTTTTGGGATTGTGCCATCAACCACACAATCCATTACCGCCATGGCAATGCCATGTTGCGCCGGGCCAAACATTTGCACGGCTTGTTTCTCATTCTTGATGGTGACTTTGTTAAACATCACGGTTGCTGGCTTGCAGGGCAAATTAGGGGCAATCAGCGCCAACAAGCCGTTTACCCCCACTTTTTGGTCTGTTAAAGTACGGCAAAATGCTTCTTCAGCAGTGCTGCCGCGCGGCCCCATAATTAAATCAATATGCGCCACATTGCGTAAATCTGGACAATTTTCTAAATTTGGACGATTCTCAATCACCAGCGCCTCACCTACTAACACACGGTCTACGACAGCCATTTTTATTCTCCTTTTTTTGCACGTTTTGTAAGAATAGAGTTAAACGCATACTGCGTATAAGTACGACTGACCAATGTAGTAAAAGTGCAGAATATAAGTGCGCGGTTGCGCTTGCTAAAAGAGCACATCACACTAAAACAGAACGTGAAATCGCTACGAGAAAAAAACGCTGCCCTGCGAGCCTTTATTTATAAGGCTTGCAGGGCAGCGGAAAAGGTTTGGTTAAATAATGAAGGAAATATTCAATGTTTAAGCCGTTGCATATAGGTGTTCGCCCATAGTGCGCAGCCGCTTTATTGAATCTTTTATTGCATTATTTTTTACCTAGCATTACTCTAAATTGGCATGAATTGCACGCATTCCTTCTTCAGTTAAGTCTTTTGCAAAAATCAAATCAGCAATAGCGGCTTCTAAAAAGATAAGGGTTGAAAGCTCAAACTGTGAGCCCATTGGCATCCCTTTAGTGAGCGGGAAGCTATTGTCATTACCGATTTGAATCACTAAATCAGCCACATCCGCCATTGCAGAAGATTTCTTCATTGAAATCACCGCTAATTTTGCACCTACTGATTTCGCTTTTTTCACGAATGGTAATAAAGTTTCGGTACCGCCAGAACCTGAAACCAAAATCAATAAGTCGCCCGCTTTAATGGCTGGCGTCACAACTTCACCCACCATGCTTACGTTGTAACCTGCATGCACCAAGCGCATTGCAAAAAAGCGCGAAACCAATAAAGAACGACCTGCACCGCCAATAAATGTACGGCCTGCACCTTCAACTAATTTTAAAAGTTCTGCTGATTTTGCATTATCAGTTTCAGCCAAAATGCTGGTTAATTTATCTAAAATCAATTTTTGACTACTACTCATGATATTTCCTTATTTAATCGAATGTGATGCAAAAAATTTATGATAAAAAAACCCGACACATTTCTGAGTCGGGTTTTTAATTACTCATCTCAATAATTGCTTATTGATGTCAGGTTTAATTAACCGTGAGCAATTTTTGTGATTTCTGCAGCAGCAGCAGCAGGATCAGCAGCGCCGTAGATTGCAGCACCAGCAACGATGATAGTCGCGCCAGCGTCACGTACTTGAGCAGCTGTTGCAGCTTTAACGCCACCAGCCACTGAAATTTCAACGCCTAAGTTCAAACCAGCAACCAAAGCTAAGTCAGCAAATGGTGTTTGGCCAGCAGCTTGTTGGTCTAAACCAGTGTGCACGCCAATGATGTGTGCGCCAGCAGCAGCAACAGTTTTAGTTACAGCAGCTTTATCAGCAACGTTGATCAAGTCAACTTGTGCTTTTTTGCCGTATTTGTTAGCAACATCGATTACACCTTTGATTGTACCGATATCAGAAATACCTAATACAGTCACGATGTCAGCACCAGCTTTGAAGAATGGCTCAGCTTCGTAGAAACCAGCATCAGCTGTTTTCAAGTCAACTAAGATTTTGTTGTTTGGGAATTTAGCACGCAATACTTCAAGCAATTTGATACCGTTGTGCTTGATGCATGGTGTACCGATTTCTAAGATGTCAACGTGTGGAGCAACCAATGTTGCTAATGCAACTGTGCCGTCAAAATCTAATGAATCTAGTGCCATTTGGGTTAATGCCATGGTGTTTCTCCGTTTAATAGTTATTGGAATGTTACAAATTTATTGCTTATTTAGCGATAAAACTTACTTACTCACACATATTAAAATGTGTTGAATAAAAACTCTAAAACTACAATGCTTGTTGAGACAAGACTGACTACAAAAATGCAGGACACTTATAATAAATGTCCTGCTAGTCTGTGTCAATTCTAAATTAGATGAAT
>JAKQTB010000112.1 GCA_029569495.1 Pseudomonadota bacterium
CCAGTTTTGGTGTGACGCAAGCCAGCAACCACATGGCATTGGTGCTCTTTTTATTGGTGTCACCCGTGTTTTTATTTTTGCTACGCCCTATCATGGCGAGCTATTCACGCAAAAATGAATTTGAAGCAGATGACTATGCCGCCAAGCACGCCAGTGCCAAATATTTGGTTGCAGCGTTGGTGAAATTGTATCGTGACAATGCTTCAACGCTCACGCCAGACCCCTTGCACTCTGCATTTTATGATTCTCATCCGCCAGCAAGTATTCGTATTTCTAAATTAGAAGCGTATACTAGCTAAATAGGCCGCAACCTTTTTCGATGCTCTGCGAGCCTTGTAAATAAAGGCTTTCAGAGCATTTATTTTTTCTCGGTGATTTATAAGGGCTTTTTTATATCAAAAATGTACATGTTATCAATAATCTTAGCCAAAATATTGACTGAATAATTTGCACACGAAAACGCCAACAACCAGTATTGCCAACCACTTTATTCCGCCTTTGCAAGGCATAATCGTTGCGGCTTACGGCAAGCGATTTCAAGTTGAACTACCTGATAAAAAGCGCATTAGCTGCGTGACCCGTGGCAAAAAAACGGATTTAACCTGTGGCGATCTGGTGACGATTAAGTTAACCGATCAACATGAAGGCGTGGTTGAAACGACCCTGCCGCGTAAAACGCTGCTCTATCGAAGCAACGCCTTTAAAAGCAAAATGCTGGCAGCCAATGTGACGCAAATCGTCATAGTCCTTGCCACACAACCAAGCTTTTATGAAGGCTTGCTTAACCGCTGTTTAATTGCAGCCGAAGCCGCCAATATCAAACCCCTCATTGTGTTAAACAAGTGTGACTTGCCTGACCATGACCATGCAAGTGAAAAGCTGGCCCTCTATACAACGCTTGGCTATAAGGTGTTGCGTCTTTCCGCAAAAGAAGACATTACAGCACTCAAACCTTATTTAGAAGGTGAAACCAGCATTCTCGTTGGCCAATCAGGTATGGGGAAATCTACCATGATTAACGCCCTGCTACCCAACGAAAGCGTACGCACCCAAGAAGTCAGCCATGTGTTAGACAGCGGCAAACATACCACCACCGCTACCCATTTATATCACCTCGACAGCACAAGCCAGTTGATTGATTCCCCAGGCTTACAAGAATTTGGCCTGCATCATTTAAGTGCTGGTGAACTGGAACATGCTTTTGTTGAGTTTAGACCCTATTTAGGCAAGTGCAGATTCAATAATTGCAAGCACCTGCAAGAGCCAGACTGTGCAATTAAAGCGGCAGTTACCTCGCAAGATATACATGCAGCGCGTTTGGCAATGTATCAAACGCTGCGTGCAGAGCTATCTACTTAAATTTTTTGGCATAACTATTGCTTTATGGTTGAAGAATGATTTGGGACGCTTGCACCTAACCACGCCTCAATTATTGGTTTGATATTTATCAACTGCAATAATTAGAAACTGGTTAATATCGCAATGTAATACCGTAATCAAAATAAGATAATATTGATTCATTGGTCTTTAAACGAGTTAACAAATAAAGCAAAAAGGTATTTTTGAGTGAAATGAGTGACGTGAGTCGAAAAGAAACCCCGGTTTCACAATTAGAAATGGGCATGTTTGTTACAGCCCTTGACCGGCCTTGGCTAGGCACGCCCTTTATGCTAGAAGGCCTGTTGCTAGAAGAGCAAGAACAAATTGCCGCTATGACAAAGCTATGCAAAGTTGTTTATGTTGACCATACGATGTCGATTGGCAAACATTTTATTGCCCCACCCAAAGAAGAAATTGGCATTAAACGCGATGGCATCACTTCCAAAATGCCCATCAGTGCAAATACAAAATCAGGTTTATCTGGCACTAAATTAGCCAAGCGCAGCCCCAGCAGTCAAAAATTTACGTTTTTTAACGTTATGAAAGAAATACAGGCGGCTAATCAAGCCAGCCTTGCGAATCAGGCGAATAACCCCAGCGCTAAAACTACCGACAATATTCTGCTGAATGTGCAAAATATTAACAATCAAATCTATACGCCCATCATTGAAAAAGATGAGCCTGAAGAAAACCCAAGCCTAGCAACTAAAATTAAAGAAGACTTTACGAGCTTCATCGGTGGACTTACCAGCTGGGGTAGCAAAAATAAAAAACTTCAAGATAAAACTGATAAAAATAATGGCGAAAATGCTGACGAAAATAATAGCCTAGATCAAGTCACAATCATTGAAGAAGCTTCACTGGTTGAAGATGAAATTGCTGAAATCTATCCAACCTATGATAAATCTCAAATCGCCACGCGTGAGATTTTTGAGGCACTGGCGGCCGGGCAGCAAATTGACATCACCAATGTAAATGAAGCGCTGGATGGCATGGTGGATAGTATTGAACGTAACCCAGATGCGCTGATGTGGCTTGCCAAACTCAAACTAACCAACAACTACGCCTATAACCACGCGCTGAATGTATCCATCACGCTCATGGCGTTTGCCAGTTTTATGTCGTTTCCTAAAGCGCAAATTAAAAATCTCGGCATGGCAGGCTTATTGCAGGATATTGGTAAAGGTAAGTTGCCAGCACAACTACTGCACAAAGAGGGGAAAATCTCCAGTGCCGAATTTTCGGTGCTGAAACGCCACGTGGATTATGCCATTGACATATTGAAAGAAACCGAAGATATCCCTGAAAGTGTTATTGCCATCGTGGCGGAACACCACGAGCGTTTTGATGGTAGCGGTTATCCTAATGCACTTTCTGGCAAACAAATCAACCGTGGCGGCCAAATGGCAGGCTTAATTGATACCTACTGTGCCCTTACCACCAATAAGGTGTATGCCAAAGGGGTGTATAACCAAGTAGCGCTAGAACGCATAAACAAAATGAGTGATGTTAAGTTTAGTGCGGCATTGGTCAACCAATTGGTGCAGTTTTTAGGCATGTACCCTGTGAGTTCACTGGTAGAACTCAACTCAGGTGAAATCGGCGTGGTGATTCAGCAAAACAGTGTGCGCCGTCTGTTGCCAAGAGTGATGATTTTACTCAATCCAGATAAAACTAAAAATGAATATCCGGCAACCATTAACTTAATCACGTCGCCACTCACCTCAAAAGGCGAGCCCTATAAAATCGTGCGTGGGTTACCCGCTGACAGTTACGGACTCAACCCTAGCAATTTCTATGGCTAATGAAAGTAGCTTAGCACTGACTGAGGCAAAACCAAGCCAAGTGGCTACAGCACCGGCGTTTTCTTTTGCATTGTCACCCAATGAACTTGTGCAACTGATGAATACTTATGGTCTGAAAGCCTCAGATGTTGTAGGGCTTTATCAAGTAAGTAGCGCGCTATTTCACCCACTACGCAGTCTGCCGCCGTTTAACACCATGGATGCAGCAGAGGCAAACCATGAAAAATCCATTGACGTCATTCGCCAATGGCCTAAACAGTTAAATTGGGTGCAATTTAACGCAATGATCAATTGCTTATTGCAAAAATGGCTGGAAGATTACCAAGCTGGCGCAGCATTAGCCAATGCATTTGTATTAGCTCGCAGCTTAACGCTACAGACTGCAGAAGCAATAGGCACGCAAGATTTGCAACACGCAGACCAAACCGTCAGCTTAAAATTTCAAAGTTTTTTGATGCATTTGCTGGCAACGGCCACCCACCAATTTGATGCGTTTCAGTTTAACTACATTCAACACTATGATTTAGAAACAGGGTTACCCAATCAGCGATTTTTGCTGGATATTCTTAACCGCTATTCACCAGTAACTGAGGCTGCAGTAGCGCAAGCGAACGATGTGCTTGCTTCAGAAAAAATCGGCATTCTCGTTATTCAACTCAATATCAACTTTGATAAAACACCACAGCTCAACGCTATTTCCAACCAAATCGTACAAGCGGCGGTTGATGTGGTTGAGCAACACCTGAGCTCAGACGCCACGCTATTTAGAATTGGTGTGTTTGAGTTTGCAATTATTGTCGAGAACTTACATTTTTCAGCCCAATTAAATTTAATGGCGGCTAAGCTTGCTCACGCATTTGAAACGGAATTGCCACTTGAAAACGTCACCCTAATTTTAAAACCAATTTTTGGCGGCATCTGTTCACTCGAAGAACCCATCAGCGCCCTCTCGCTGTTTGACAATGCCAAACTCGCGCTGCACCATGCGTTGGTCAACGATTCGCGCATTGAGATTTACGATAAAGTCATCTCAAACATGCATCAAAAGGCGCATCAGCTAGAAGAAGCGATTATTACTGCGCTACAACATAACGAATTGGAAATGTTTTTTCAGCCGATTGTTACACTCCCCAATGCAGAAAATCCTGTTGAGCGGTGTGTCAGTGCAGAGTTGCTACTTCGTTGGATTAGCGAAGAATGGCCATCGGTTTCACCTTTCCGCCTCATTGAAACCATCTACAAAAAAGGCTTTGGTAAGGTATTTATTCGCTGGCTTATCAACAGTGCGTGCCGACACTGCGCCGAGTTGTTATCAAATCATCAGCGCAATGTCTTATTAACCATCAACTTATGTACCGCCGATTTACTAGACGAAGATTTGCCTGTATTGCTCAGCCAATCCATCGCATTGTGGGAGATTCCTGCAGAAAATCTGGTGATTGAAATTACCGAAACAGACATTTTAGCCAATGAAGAAAAAGTCTCCCAAGTACTCGATCAAATCGTTTCTCTAGGCTGCAGGCTTGCCTTGGATGACTTTGGCACGGGCTATTCATCCATGGCGCGCCTACGCAACATGCCGGTGGACTTAGTGAAAATTGACCAATCTTTTGTCAGAAATATCGCCACATCAAATCAAGATAAAGAAATTGTCGTATCCATTCTTAAGTTAGCACATAGCCTAGGTAAAGAAGTGGTCGCCGAAGGCGTTGAGGACCCAGCGTGCTTACAGCTGCTTAGAATGATGAAATGTGACAAAATTCAGGGCTATTATTATTCTAAACCCCTGCCCTTTGAGGCATTTGCCACTTGGCTTGCGGCTTTTGAGGCAACACATTCAACCTAAAGCCACCAACTCAGTCATCCCCTTCAATTTCTACACGATAAATTTTTGATGACTTTTCGCTTGACCGCGTATAATTGCTGCTCAACTTTAGTGCAATAGACGTAAAACCCATGCAAATTACAACCCGCCTAGAATTCGATGCCGGCCACCGCATTCCTTGTCATAAAAGCCAATGCAAAAACTTGCATGGCCATCGTTATGCCATTGAAATCACGCTTTCTGGCGACATCATCAAAAACGAACATGCCTCAGAAAACGGCATGGTGATGGACTTTTCTGACGTTAAAGCCATTGCCAAATCTGCCCTGGTTGATGTGTGGGACCATGCTTTTTTAGTGTACCAACACGACACGGACGTGCTTAATTTTTTAAATTCACTTCCACAACATAAAACGGTGGTGTTCCCCACTGTCCCCACTGCAGAGAACATGGCCGCAGAAGCGTTTAAAATTCTGAAAACCAAATACCAAGACACCTACGGCAATCATTTAAAACTGGAAAAAGTGCGTCTTTATGAAACCCCCAATAACTGGGCAGACGCACTCAGTTAAGCCTCGCATTTCTCCCGAGAAAAAATAAATGCCCTGAGAGCCTTTGTTTATAAGGCTCTCAGGGCATAAAAAAAGGTTGCGCAATCATTTACGCTTAATTAGGTGTTTTTTAGCGTAATTTTTTCAGTCTAAACTTAATGATTAAGCCATTTCTTCGCCACGGTCAACGTAGTGTTTTTGTACCCAATTTCGGTAGTCGCCACTGGTAACATTATTAACCCATTCTTGATGTTCTAAATACCAATTCACGGTTTTTTCAATGCCGGATTCAAACGTTTCTTGCGGTTTCCAACCTAACTCACGTGCAATTTTAGTGGCATCAATTGCATAGCGTTGATCATGACCAAGACGGTCTTCAACATAGGTAATTTGGTCGGCATACGGCTTGCCATCTGCGCGGGGCTTTTTCGCGTCCAACATTTTGCATAAGGTTTTCACCACTTCAATATTGGGTTTTTCATTCCAGCCGCCCACGTTATACACCTCGCCCACCGTGCCCGCTTCAAGCACACGGCGAATAGCAGAACAGTGATCTTGCACGTATAGCCAATCACGAATTTGCTGGCCATTGCCGTAAATGGGCAACGGTTTTCCAGCTAACGCGTTGTGAATTACCAGCGGAATCAGTTTTTCAGGAAAATGATGCGGGCCGTAATTGTTAGAGCAATTGGTTGTCAGCACTGGCAAGCCATAGGTGTGGTGATAAGCGCGCACTAAGTGGTCAGAAGCGGCTTTTGAAGCAGAGTATGGGCTATTTGGCTCGTATTTACGGGTTTCTACAAAAGCGGGTTCATCTTTACTGAGCGAGCCGTAGACTTCATCCGTTGAAACATGCAAAAAGCGAAAGGCTTTTTTGTCAGTTTCATTCAAAGCGCCCCAATAAGCACGCACAGATTCCAACAAATGAAAAGTACCGACCACATTGGTTTGAATAAAATCTTCTGGGCCATGAATAGAGCGGTCTACATGGCTTTCAGCAGCAAA
>JAKQTB010000135.1 GCA_029569495.1 Pseudomonadota bacterium
CGAGCATTACGCGATTAGTTTTGTGGTGCTGATGCGGGCGGCGGGCTTGCCCGCGCGCGTGGTCACAGGTTATCAGGGCGGAGAACTTAATCCGCATGATAATTTTTTAATCGTGCGCCAAATGGACGCCCACGCCTGGGCTGAAGTTTGGCTCAAAGACCGCGGCTGGGTGCGCGTTGACCCCACCGCTGCAGTAGCCCCTACGCGCATAGAACGCGGCATTGTAGAGGCCGCGCGCGTTGCCAGACCCGCACCTAGGCAAACCAAAGCTGAAACCAGCAACTTACCCGTGGCGGCACGCGCAAGAGATTACCATTGGCTGCATCAAACGATGCTGCGCTTAGATAGCATCGACAATGGCTGGAACCAATGGGTGATAGGCTACAACCAAAAGAAACAACAAGCCGTATTGAGCCAAATTACGGGGCAAAACGTGACGGTGAACACATTACTGATTTGGCTAATTTGCGCGTTGATGCTATTGGGTGGCTTGACGCTTTTCATCATTTTCAGAAAAAACCGGCAAAAACAGAGCCGCACCCAGCAACTTTACGGGCAGTATATTCGCGCGTTAAAGCCTTTTGACTTAGCCCCAAAGCCACACGAAGGCGCGCTAGACTTTGCCGAGCGTGTGGCCATGGCTCTGCCACAGCTTAAAAAAGAAGTATTTAATATTGCAGAAAGTTATAATACGTTGCAATACAGCCGTTTTAGCAGCCTGCCAGACACGACACTGCTCGCTGACTTTGAAAAGACAATTCAGCAATTTAACCCAAAAAGCACGCCACAATCTCATGCAAAACGCTAACCAGCCATTGACGGATGAAACCGGAATGCGCGCCGCAATAGAACTGGCAAAGCTTGCGGCTTTGCGTGGTGAAGTGCCAGTAGGCGCGATTGTGGTGAAAGAAGGCGTCATTATTGGCCGTGGCAGCAATGCGCCCATTGAACACCATGACCCAAGCGCACACGCTGAAATTATCGCCATGCGAGAAGCCGCCGCATTGCTTGGTAATTATCGACTGGTCGGATGCACGTTGTATGTCACCTTAGAGCCTTGTGCCATGTGTAGCGGCGCGATTCAGCATGCTCGCATCGCAAGGTTGGTCTATGGCGCACAAGACCCCAAAACCGGTGCTTGTGGAAGCGTGATAGACTTAATGGCCGAACCAAAGCTAAACCACCACACCGAAGTTGTCAGCGGCGTATTAGCTCAAGAATGCGGTGCTTTACTTTCAGATTTTTTTAGAGCCCGCCGACTAGCCAAGCTGTAAATACAACACAACGCTTCAAGACAGTACGCATAAAAAAACTCGCCGAAGCGAGTTTTTTATTTGAGCGCTCAAACTGCAATATTAGTCATCGCCACCCATAAACGCCATCAACAAGTGCAATAAGTTAGTAAACATATTGTGCAAGCTGATGTAAATGCTCATGGTTGCCAAGATGTAATTGGTTTGGCCACCGCGCACGATTTGGTTGATTTCATACAAAATAAACCCTGCCATTAACATCACAACGACCGCAGAAATGGTGAGTGATAACGCTGGAATTTGGAAGAAAAAGTTAGCTAAAATTGCTGCAATTACCACCACAAAGCCAATGGTTAAAAATTTACCCATGAAGCTGAAGTCGCGTTTAGTGTTAGAGGCCACGCCTGCTAAAGTTAAAAAAGAAATAGCCGTACCACCCGCAGCCAAGCCGATAAGTTGCGCACCATTACTTAAATTAAGAGCGTATTGCAAAATTGGGCCTAACAACACACCCATAATAAAGGTGAATGCAAACAGCAACCAAACACCTGCTGCATTATTGGCATTTTTGGCAATCAGCCATGTCATGCCGAACACGGCAGCAAAAATACCAATAAACACCATAATCGGGCTAGAGGCCATCATCCATGCAAAATTCATGTTAATGCCCACCACTGCACCAATCACAGTTGGAATCATGGTCATGCCCAACATCGCATAAGTGTTACGCAACACTTTATTTTGCGCTTCAACCGCGGTGGTTTCACGACCTAAAACTTGAATATTTTCTGACATTGTTATTTCCTCAATTAAAATATGCCTAACAGGCAACGTTGCTAAGATAGCGATTTTTGCAATAAGTTTCAAGTGTTAATGCAGGTTTTACACAATACGCCAGTGCGAAACCCATGCGATATTAAACCCATACACTTGCTAAAGTTGTGCTCAAAACTTGCCGAAACAAGCAATTAAAAATGTCTTTTTAAGCAAAATTTACACATCAACCTTTTTGATGCCTCTGCGAGCCTTTATTTATAAGGCTCGCAGAGCATAAATTTTTTCTCGGGCATTTTTATTAATAAATACAGTCGTTTTTAACGCGCTAAAATCAATGAGAAATCATACCAAAACCACGGCAACATTGCCGCCCAACATCAGACAAATAATTCACCTTCGGTAATGCCAATTTGCGCCACTTGATGCACGGCTTTTACAAAATCACCATTTTCGTGCAGTGCATCTAAGGTTGGCGGTTGCCTGTGGCCGTGCATGCGCGCCAAGCGGCTTAAACTTTGCGCTGAAATTGTCCACTTTAAATTTGCGAGTAATTCATCGGCCATGGCGGGCTGATTACATAACAGCACCATATCGCAGCCGGCATTAAGTGCTGCCAGTGCACGTGTGGTGACATCGCCACCTGCACTGGCGGCTTCCATACTTAAATCGTCGCTAAAAATCACGCCATTAAAGCCTAGCCGCTCGCGCAACACTTTTTGCAGCCATTTCGGTGAAAACCCAGCGGGTTTATCATCCACGCTTGTGTAAATGACGTGCGCGGGCATAATCGCTTGAATGCCGTCATCAATCAGCATTCTAAAAGGCTGCATATCATTTTGCGCAATTTGGTCAAAACTGCGTTCATCCACGGGCATACTCACATGCGTATCGCCCGCCACAAAACCATGCCCAGGAAAATGCTTACCCACCGCTGCCATGCCGCCTTTTTTAAGGCCTTGCATCAAAGCAAAAGCCAAGTCATTAATGGCCTGTGGGTTTAAATGAAACGCGCGATCACCAATCACCAAGCTATCGCCGTAATCCATATCCAATACCGGCGTAAAGCTAAAATCCACGCCGTGCGCGCGTAACTCTGCCGCTAAAATCCAGCCTGCTTCCGTAGCAAGCTCTTTGGCCTTTTTAGGGTTTTTATCCCATATTTTGCCAAATTCACGCATGGGCGGAATTTTAGTAAAGCCTTCTCTAAAACGTTGCACACGTCCGCCTTCATGATCTACCGCAATCAATAATGGTGGCTGACGCACCGCATGAATGCTGGCTGTGAGTGCTTTTAATTGTGCGTTATTTTCATAATTACGCTTAAACAAAATCACCCCGCCCACGAGCGGATGTTGCAAACGCTTGATGTCGTCAGCGCTGAGCACTGTGCCTACAACATCAATCATCACTGGACCTAATGACATACTAATCCTTCATTCCTTAAACCTCAGATAAAATCACCCAAACAGCTGCCGCAAGTAATATCAACAAAATAATGCCAATCGTCCAAGCTGCAGGCGCATTTACGCCACCTTGCTTTGCCAACTCAATATTGACTTGCTCTGGCGCAAAGGCAGCATTGATAGCCTTGACCTTTTTATCTACGTGACTTTTATACCAAATATTGCCAAACCAGCCGAATAAAGCCGCCACTGCCCAAGTCACCGCTCGTCCTAGTGATTCCGGGAGGGGGAAATAAGTTTCAATCACCACGTCAAGTACCAAAATCGCAAAAACAATAGCGGCTAGACTATACATTTTTCGATAGACCAACCAAATAATTCCCAAAAAGAAAGCGGCCCAATTCCATGACAAGGGTGATT
>JAKQTB010000166.1 GCA_029569495.1 Pseudomonadota bacterium
TTTCTCTCGGAGATATTTGTAGATAAAAAATACTTTTTTTGATGCATTCACTTGCCTAAGTATTTTAGATGACTTGCGCAATGTGCACGGCAATCGCTAGACCCAAAACCTGCGATTAAAATCTCCCCTTGAGTACATTGATTGACTTGGCATTCGGGCAATGTGAATTTTGTCACTTTCAGGATAGATGCTGCAGGTGAAGCTAATAAATAATCAATGTGCCACCTTAATTTATTCTCATTTAATTTTTTTGCAGTAAGCAAATGCCGGGCAATGCGCGCCTCAATATTACGTAAGGCACTGCCCGTATACACATAACGGCCCTGAGGAAAATCAAAAAAGCCAAAACGGCCTATCGTTAACAGTGTCGGGGTGCTGAGCAAAATCTCCAGCTGGTAGGTCACGTAAGTTGGCATTTGCGTTGAATTGCGACTATTTTTAAATAGAAATAAATTCTAGCGCAATTTGATGATGATGCTTGCGTAGCCAGCGTTAGTTTTAATCGAACAGAGTGAAGCTAAAATCTAGCGCATTTAGGCTAGACTCAGTGGTAATTGTTGAGATATTTGATTGTGCCGAACGTTTATTTCACTGTAGCAAATTGCTTTTATGCTACTGCAGAATAAACTGGCGTCCCCACGGGGATTCGAACCCCGGTCGCCTCCGTGAAAGGGAGGTGTCCTAGGCCTCTAGACGATGGGGACCTAAGAAAATATTGCCAAAGGCAATATTAGATACAACACGTACATTTTACTACAAGTCACTATATTTCTATAATGAATTTTTGCTAAATTGGTGGAGGTAAGCGGGATCGAACCGCTGACCTCTTGCATGCCATGCAAGCGCTCTCCCAGCTGAGCTATACCCCCAGTTACCTACATTTTCACCACTTACTTAATTCAGTAATCAGCGAGGCGCAATATTAAAGATGAGAGGCTAGGTTGTCAATGACTTTTGTGAGGTTTATGTAAATTCATCCGTTAGCCACGTATATTTGATTGGCTGTCAAATTGGGTTAAATCAACGCGCGGTAAAGGCTGCCAACCAGGTTTGCGATGTTCAGCAACCACATTGGTGAATACGCCGCCACGCACATAAAATTTTGCCGTCACGCGCATAAATTTTGGCTGTGTCGCTGCAACCAGATCATCTAATATCTGGTTGGTGACTGCTTCATGAAAGCAGCCTTCATCTCTGAATGACCACATATAGAGTTTTAAACTTTTAAGTTCAACACATAATGCGTCTGGTATGTAATCCAGATAAATGACGGCAAAATCAGGTTGTCCTGTTTTAGGGCACAAGCATGTAAATTCCGGTATTTCCATGTGTATGTGAAAATCACGGGATTGTTTTGGATTTTCAAACGTTTCCAATGACTTAGTAGGTTGTGCAGTCGGTTTGGCACCTAAAGAAGTGCTGGAAGTAGTGATAGACATAAGGCATCTTAGTAAAAAAAACGTTATTATAACGCTCTAACGAAAACCTAAAATTAAAAAATCAATTTGCGCTTAACACACTTAAAACTCGCAGGCTTTAAATCATTTGTTGATCCAACCACATTGCACATTCACGGGCAACGTGTTGGCGTGGTTGGCCCCAACGGTTGCGGTAAATCTAACGTCATGGAATCTGTGCGCTGGGTGTTGGGTGAGTCTTCTGCTAAAGAAATGCGCGGAGACAGTATGGATGCCGTGATTTTTAACGGCTCTGGTAATCGCAAACCTATTTCACGTGCAAGCGTTGAGTTGATATTTGACAATAGTTTAGGTGGTGCGTCAGGTGAATGGTCGCAATATGCCGAAATATCGGTTAAACGCGTGATTGAGCGTGACAAAGGCTCGACTTACTACATTAACAATACCGTTGTGCGACGCCGTGATGTTGCTGATTTATTTTTAGGAACTGGCTTAGGTGGCCGCGCCTATGCAATTATTGGTCAAAATACCATTAACCGTATCGTTGAAGCTAAACCCGAAGAGTTGCGTATTTTCTTGGAAGAGGCGGCAGGTATTAGTAAATATAAAGAACGCAGACGGGAGACTGAATTGCGTTTGCGTGACACGCGCGAAAATTTAACCCGTGTAGAAGATATTCTTCGAGAACTTGATAAGCAAATAGCTCGTTTACAGTCACAAGCAGTGGTTGCCGAACAGTATCATCAATTGCAAGCCGCATTAAATGTGAGTAAAGGTCAAGTTTGGCTGCTAAAAAAACGTGATGCAAGTACGCAATGGGAAAAAGCGCAACGCAACGTGGAAAGACTTGTGAATGAACTTGAAGCACAAATGGCGGCTTTGCGCAGTAATGAATCAGTATTAGAGATTGCACGGCAAGAAAACGTTACAGCCAATGAATCGGTAAATCTGGCACAGGCCAGTTATTACGAGATAAACGCTGAAGTTTCAAACCTAGAAAATCAGGTTAAAAATACTGCCGATGCGCGTGAGCGCATTCAACAGCAGTTGATGCAGTTAGTGACCTCATTAGAAAAAAATGCTGTGCAATCGCAACATTATAAAAATATGTCTTTGAGTGCTCAACAAGCGCTTGAGGTTGCCAATACTGAAGGCACTGCTGCTGAACAGGCGGTTGCCCAAGTTAAAGGTGCTTTGCCAGCATTGTTGGCGCAATTTGAGCTAGCTGCAACAACATTTACTACACGTCAAACGGCGTTACTTAATGCCGAGCAGCGCTTACGGCTTGAGCAAACAAATCTTGACCATATCTCACGTGCAATTAGGGAGACGCAGGATCAGCTGTCACGGTTAGTACAAAATTTAAATAGCATTCAAATCACTTCTGAAGAGGCCATTGATGAAAAGCAATCTGCGCTCAGATTAGCTGAAACAGAAGTCGCTAAATTAGAAGCGCAAGTCACCTCAGTGCTTGAAAATGAACAGTCACTTGGCGCACGCATTAAAGTTCAGCGTGATCTTTACGCTGAGAAGCAGCGTGATTTAAGTCATCTTGAGGCTGAAATTGCCTCACTTACTAAAATTCAGCACAGTATGCAAAATGGTCAAAGTGAATCTGCATTGAAAGGCTGGTTAAATAGTGTTGGTTTGACCGATGAAGTGCGTTTTTGGCAATCAGTGCGTGTTAAAAAAGGTTGGGAAACCGCATTTGAAGCAGCCTTAGGCGCAAAACTCAACGCTATACCTCATGCGTCACTGAATATTCAAACACGGCCGCCGGGCGCGCTCACGATTGCTCTGGATTCTGATGAAACAAGTGACGTGATACAACGAGAAAACTCACTCTATTCTTTGGTGGAAAATATTCACCCAAAGCAGCGCGGCACGCTACAAGACTGGCTAGCCGGTGCGTATGTTCTGGAAAACGGAGTGAATATCGAGGACGCTCGTCGCGGGTTATCCAGTGGTGAATATTTAGTGTCCAAACAAGGTGATATCTACACGCAACACAGCGTGACTTATTTTGGCTCACAGTCACTGTTGCACGGTGTACTTGAGCGGCAGGCGCACTTGGAGGCATTAGAAAAACAAAAGCCACTTGCAGTGCAAACTGTGGCAGATGCGCTAGACCAAGTGACACAAACAGAAAACGCTTTGCATCAATTACGTGATGCGCAACGCGAAAGTAGCGTGTTACTTAAAAGTGCTTTGCAAAATCAGCATCAGCTCAATTTAACACTGCAGCAGTTAAAACAAACCCAGTCTAATGCAATTCAGCGGCAGAAAAGCTTGCAAAGTGATTACAAGGTCATGGAAGAGAAATTGCAGAAGTTAAATGATGAGCGTGGTGCAAAAGAGACGATTATCCATGACATAACGCAAAGTTTGCAAAAAATACAGCAGGATAAAACCATTGCTGAAGCAAATAAGGTACAGGCAGAAATGGCGTTTAATCAAGCGCGCACTCAATTGCAGTCGCTGGAACACGCTTTTCAAGAAAAAAGTTTTAACATCAAAATTAAGCAAAACGAAATCAATGAATTAAATTCTAAAATGCAGCATGCTGATGAAGAATGTGCCAGCTTGAAGTTACGTAGAGACGAAGCTGAAGCCACGCTCAATGTGACCCAGATGGACACGCTAAAGCTGAATTTAGAGGTGGCATTGAATCGTAAGCAGCAAGCCGAACAATTGCTTGCTAGCGCACGTAACCAATTAAGCGTATGTGAGCAAGCGTTACTGCAACAAGAACGGCTACGTATGCAAAATGAGCAATTATTGCACCCACTGCGTGATAAATTAGAAACCAGCCGCTTAGAAGAACAAGAAACACGCTTACATTTTGAACTGTGTCAGGCTGAATTGTCTGCGTCGCATTTGAGTGAAACTCAGCTTGCAGAACACTTAGAGGCCCTAGCTAGTAAAACTGCTGACGGTAAATTAAAAGTAATAGATTTGGAAAGGCGACGCGATCAATTAGAGCGGCAAATTACCGAATTAGGCGCAGTCAATTTGGCCGCTATTCAAGAGTTAGAAACCGAACAAACGCGAAAACAATATTTAGATAGTCAATGCAAAGACTTAACGGACGCTAGCGAGACGCTTGAAGATGCGATTCGCAAAATAGACAAAGAAACAAGAGGGCGTTTGCAGACCACGTTTGATGAAGCCAATCGCCATTTTAGTGAGCTTTTCATGACCCTGTTCGGTGGTGGGCAAGCACGTTTGGAGTTGCTAGGCGAAGAAATTCTAGATACCGGCATGCAAGTTTTTGCGCAACCGCCGGGTAAGAAAAATAGCACCATACATTTACTTTCTGGTGGCGAAAAAGCATTAACAGCGCTTGCTTTAGTGTTTGCCTTGTTTAGGTTAAATCCAGCGCCATTTTGTTTAATGGATGAGGTAGATGCACCATTAGACGAC
>JAKQTB010000173.1 GCA_029569495.1 Pseudomonadota bacterium
CGGGTTGTAGAACGAGAATAGAAAGAATACCGCTAAACCGAGCATACCAAGGGTTAATACCAGGCTAATTGCAGTTTTGCGTCCTTTCAGCATGGTCATGGTGATATTGAACTGCCAAGATAACGCAACTAACACGATACCTATTTTGGTTGGTAAGGGCTGCTCTAGGAACTCACGTCCCATGGTGTTGAGTAGGTCATTTCCAGTCCATTTTGCCAGTGAAGCGTAAGGTACTAACAAATAGCCTAGCACAGTCACAGCACCAGCAACCAAGAAAATCCAGAAGGTAAGAATGGCCAGCTTATGGCTGTATAGCTCGGTTTCAGACTCTTCTGGAATTAGATAGTACGAGGCCCCCATAAAGCCAAACAATAGCCAGACAATCAGCAAGTTGGTATGCACCATACGAGCAACGTTAAAAGGAATAGCGGGGAATAGAAAGTCCCCTACCACATACTGAAGACCCATGATTAGACCGAATAAAATCTGACCAAGGAACAGAGCAATTGCTGCGATGAAGTAAGGCTTCGCCACAGCTTGAGATGTATATTTCATTTTAAAATCTCCTGAGTTATTGGCAAGTTAGCCTTCAATGTTTGGTGGCCATTTATTGGTGTTAATCTCAGACGCATATTTAAGGAATGCAATGAGATCATCAATATCTGCGTCACTTAAATTAAATTGCGGCATTTGACGACGTCCAGGCACACCAGTTGGCTGTCCTTTAATCCACGCTTTAATAAAATCTGGTCCACGACGTGGATAAACATTACCTAATTCTGGTGCAAAATAAGCACCCTCACCTAATAATGTATGGCAGCCAATACAGTTATTGGTCTCCCATAGTTTTTTGCCGTGCTCCACTGCTGGCGTAATGTTTTGGCTGTTGTCTCGCTTTGGTAACACTTTCATGGTGTCGAAAGTAAGTGCAAGAAATAACAGGAAGAAGAAAACTCCCCCACCGTAAAAAACATTTCGCGCCATCGACTTGGTGAATGTTGCGCTCATAACATTGCTCCTTTAAATTAAAGAGTGAAGAAAATTACAGAACGGACAATAGCATTTGTATCTAAATAAAATCTTGACCCGAATCAAGTTTTGAAAGTTGACTAATTTAGTACACAATACTCTTTATAAAAATATCAAAAATATAAGGAGATGATTTATGGATAAATCACAATTAGCTCAAAAATTATCTGGGTTTTACATGTTTTCTGAGTTGCAACCATCTCAGATTGAGCTATTAGCCAATGGCACTAGGCTAGTAGACATCCCACGCGGCGGCACACTATTTAACCGCGGTGACAAAGCACATGGATTCTATCTCTTGCTGGAAGGACAAATAAAGCTGGGGGTAATCTCACCGCAAGGTGATGAAAAAGTCATTGGTTTGATTCAGCCTGGTGAAAGCTTTGGTGAGGCTGTGCTATTCCTAGAGCGCTCTTTTCCAGTTTACGCACAAACCACTTTAGATTCTAAAGTATTATTAATTACCAGAGAGGCGATCTTTGACATTCTCGATAACGACGTGACAGTCGTTAGGCGTATGCTAGCAGCCATATCGGCGCGCAACCGTCAGTTGGTCAATGATATTGAGTCCATTTCATTACAAAACAGCACGCAACGACTAATTGGCTATTTACTGCAGATTAGTGCTGATTCGCCAAATCCAGAGCGTGTACAATTACCTGCAAATAAATTAACAATTGCATCAATGCTCAACCTCACGCCAGAAACACTCTCACGCGTGATGTTACGGCTGAGTAATGCTGGTTTAATTGAAGTGAACGGGAAGGAAATTGTTATTACCAATGTGGCTGGCTTACGTAACTTTGAGTAATTTAGAATGTCAGCTTAGGGTCGAGGGCTGAAGTAGAGCCTTTGCACTCGAAGGTCGCCTATGCGGATTTACACGCCTTCGACAACTTTGGGGACAGGTTGTGTAAAAACGCTTTCTAATTTTTAAAGTGGGATTTATGATTAAAATATTGCATTTTTTAACTAGATGAGTGCATTTTTAATGCCAAAGAAACTCATGGATTTTGTAAATAGGTCAATTTTTGACATATTTTAAGTACACATCTCACCTCCCCTGTAAGCCAGTATCCATGTGGCTTGCAGAGGAATAAAAATCTCTCGGGGCTTTTAGCATCTATTTTGAATTAATTTCAGCATTATTTTTTTAGCCTAGCAATTTCATCTAGTAAATCAAGCACCATGGCAACACCCGGTGTGTTAATTTCAAGGTCGCGTGATAATCTCAGGGCTTTTTTTGCGCGTTGTAGCGCATCTCCGCTAAAGCGCCAGTTTTCAGGTGCATCGCCTTGTGGGGTAAGTATTCCTTCATACACCCATGCAATCACATGTTCAGTTTGTGCGTTGGTGGCGTGGCAAAGCTCGGTGATAGACCAAAGCACTTCGTTTTCAACAATGCAGCTTGCTGCCATTTGCATTTGTGTTGTACTCATGATGATCCCTTCATATTGGCTCTGGGGTTAAAATCAAACGCTTTAGCCATGGCGCGATATGCTTCTTTGGCTTGCTCGCTATCTGCAGGCGGTATGCTAATGGCAATCACCACATACAAATCACCAGGCGTAGTTGCAGGTATCCCCCGCCCTTTTAAGCGTAATTTTTTACCAGCGTTTGAACCTGCTGGAATTTTTAGCTCTACAGAGCCGCTTGGCGTTGGCACGCTAACGGTTGCGCCTAGTGCTGCTTCCCATGGGGTGATGGGTATATCCATGTAAATATCTTTATCTTCAAAGCGGTAAAGCGCGTTGGGCTTAAATAATATTTCTAAATATAAATCACCCGCTGTGCCTGCACCTATGCCGGGCGCGCCTTGGCCGCTTAATCTAAGATGCTGACCCGCATGAATGCCAATAGGAATGGTCACATCCAGTATGCGCTCTTTCATTACTATTCGGCCTTGCGCATCATGGCTTGGCATTTGTAGGGCAATACTTCTTTTGGCACCATGATAAGCATCGCTCAGGTCTATCATTACCTTAGCGTGATGGTCTCGGCCTTTGGCATTCATGTTCTGACTTTGCCTGCCCCTTGCGTGGTGCCCAAATAGGGCTTCAAAAAACTCACTTTGGTCAGCCGCAGTCTTGTCATCAAACCCGCTGCCACTAAACTCAAATCCTGTGTCCCAATTAGGTGGCGGCGTAAAATCTTGCCCATGTTTGGCTTGCTTACCTACTTGATCATAAGCGGCGCGTTTTTCAGCATCTTTTAATACGGAATAGGCTTCGCCAATTTCTTTAAAGTGGTCTTCGGCATCAGGTTCTTTACTCACATCGGGATGATATTTGCGCGCAAGTTTGCGGTAAGCGACTTTAATTTCATCGTCTGTAGCTGTGCGCGTAACACCTAATACCTCATAGTAATCTTTAAATTTCATTTGTAGAGCCTCTAACTAAATATTAGTCATTAACGTATACGTGCATATTGCCTAGTAGATAAATGCGGTGAGCCATGAATACGGCTCGGGAACAGAAAGTCTTCGGATCTAAGCCGTGCAAACTCAATCCACGCGTAAATAGTATGTCGTGTTGGCTCTGTAATTTCAAAGTGTACAGGTAAGCCAGTTTTTTGCTACATAACAATGGCGCAAGCAGTATTTTGATTGCCATGAGAAATATCTCTCACTTTCAACTTCACTAGATCACAAGCTCGAAGCTTACTGTCTATGGCTAGGATGTTTATATGATGATTACTAACTGATTTGCTGGAAAAGTGGGAGAATATCAAGTTCGCAACGAAACTAAGCTTTAACTCGCTTTTTATCTAACGATTGTTTTATAAGCAATCAGCGCCATTCAGCTTGAAGCTTGAGTTCAGCCAACTAAAGCGTATTTACCCGTGATATTTTGCTATTTCACCTGGCTTACGTAGCATTTTATCAACCTCGCCTAAGTGTAGCTCCTCTTGATAAATCATCTCACGTGCATATTCTTCTAGCATGACAGAGTCACCCTCAACTAGCTTCAATAAGGCTTTGTACGCATTTAGTGCCGAAGTTTCATGCGCTAATGATTCACGTAAAATATCACCAATGTCATGATTATGCGTTTCAAGTAAAGGCCCAATCGAGAGGGATGGGTGTCCGCCCAAATGAGTAATCAATTCACCCGCCTTATCTGCGTGGGCTAACGACTCGGTTGCCTGACCACGGAGCCAAGATACGATTGGAATTCGGTTATAACCAAATACCATCAACGCATAATGGGTATAGCGCACAACGCCTGCTAGCTCTAACTCTAATATGGTGTTGAGTGCATTTACTACATTTTTGGTGTCTTGTTTTGATGTCATGTCTGAATCCCTTTTTAATAAATAATTGGTTTAGCAATCTGCAATAAAGCTCGTTTAGTGAACAATTCTGTCGTAAAAATTCGAGACAAAATAATTTTACTAAGTGCTAACTAGTCCTGCTACTTTCTATCTCTTAACAAACAATTCTAATCGTATCCGCAGATAAAACAACACATGTACAACACATATTAACCAAATATTTTTATTTAATAAATTTCTATTGATAATATAAATGAGAATTGTTATCATTACCATTAACAATGAAAATCACCTGCGGAGCACTAGATATGAGGACTAAAAAACAAAACTATTTGAGCAAAAAATCTGTCTATATGGCCGTTATTCTAGCTACGCAGTCGATGCTTACAGTTGCAGATGAGCAAAAAAAGAATGCACCCGCATTAGCAGAGATTGAGCTAAAAGAAGTTCAGGTTAGAGCTACTCCCATTACTAAAGATACTGGTTATCAAGCAACCAAGACGCGTGTGGGTAAAACCTTACAAGACCCGCATGATATTCCACAAGCCATTACAACAGTAACACATGATTTAATGCATGACCAACAAGTGGGTTCTTTGCGAGAGGCATTACGAAATGTATCTGGGCTCACATTTAACGCCGCTGAAGGCGGTCGTGCAGGCGATAACTTCATGTTGCGCGGCTTTTACTCTTTTGGCGACATTTATCTTGATGGCGTGCGTGACACTGCACAATATAATCGAGAAACCTTTAACCTAGAACAAGTAGATGTTTTACGTGGTTCAGCTGCCATGTTATTTGGGCGTGGTCAGGCTGGTGGCGTGATTAACCAAGTGAGTAAAATGGCTGAACTGAATGATGAGAATACGATTACAGGTAGCCTAGGTAACTATGACTATCATCAGTTTACGGGTGACTTTAACAAACAACTCACAGATACCGCAGCCATTCGCGTTAATGTGATGGATAGACATGAAGAAACCTATCGTAAAAATCCGTCTGATGGTGATCACCCTGAAACTGACAGAAAAGGTATTGCACTTAGCTTTGGCGTAGGGATTGGTACTGAGAATGAGTTCTTCTTAAATCATATTTATACACAAACACGCGATGTACCCGATTATGGTATACGTTTTGATGCAGACAAAAGACCTTTAAGTAACAGCACTAATGGTCGTAGCGATAAAACATTCTGGGGCAATAGTGATAACTTTGATGACAGTGATACCCGCATGACAACGGCTATCTTCACCCATAAGTTTAGCGGTGACACACAATTAAGAACACAAATCAGAGATGCCGACTATAAGCGCGGTTATTGGGCAAAAACTCCAGCGAATGATTTACCAACTGAGGACAATAAAATTGGCGGCAATGTCACACGCAAAATGCATTATGAAACGCTCAATTTGCAATCAGATTTTAGTACCAAGCTAGATTTGGCTGGTACGAAACATGAAGTATTGGCAGGTGTAGAATATCTAAAAGAAGATAATTACAGACATGGCTTACAGGCAATCAATCCTGTTACGGGTTTAGCTTATACTCAGACTGGCGCTGCACTTAATACGGTAATTGCTGCAAATGGCGTCACATTTAATAGGCATATCGCTGCCACCACCGGTGTGCCAACTAAATTTGAAGCAGATAACTATGCGGTTTATGTACAAGATACGGTTGAATTTATCCCTAACTGGAAATTACTATTAGGAATGCGCCGCGATGAGTTGCGAGCGAATTATTCAAGCTCAACATCCCCCAAATTAAGCTATGGTGAGAACAGTTATCGTGCGGGGTTGTCATGGCAACCACAACCAGAAGCACATTATTATGCGGCTTGGAGTGACTCATTTAGTCCTACAGCAGATTTGTATCAATTGACCGTAGCACCCCAACCTCCAGAGCGCAGTAAAATGTTTGAAGTCGGCTCAAAATGGTTATTTATGGATGGCGATTTAGCGTTTAGAACAGCGTTATACACCTCAACTAAAGATTGGGAAAGAAATACCGACTTAGAGTCCACCTCAGCGATTTTAACTAAAAAACGCAGAACTAATGGGCTAGAGCTAGAGGCAACAGGTAAGCTAACAGAAGACTGGGAAGTGTTTGCAGGCGTGAGCTTTATGGATGCAGAAATTTTAGAAGTGGCTGAGAATGTGAATGCAACAACGGGGGCAATCACCGTAGCCGATGCAAGATTTAAAGGCGTTCGCCCACGCAACACGCCACCTGCAACTTTTAACTTGTGGACAACTTATAGCATCAATAGCGCATGGAAAGTTGGCGGTGGCTTAGAAGCTAAAGCATGGCGCACTGCTTATGTCCCAAGCGCAACTAACGGTGGTACAGTGTTTACTGGCGGTGGATTTCACCCCAACTATGCACCTGGTTATGCAAGAGTTGATGCCATGGTTGCCTACGAGCAACCCAAATGGGCGGTGCGTTTAAACATCAAAAACTTGCTTGATAAAGAGTATTATGATGCCGTTTACGATAATGGTGGTCTGGTCACACCGGGCAATCGAAGACAAGCCATTGTAACGACCGAGTTTAAGTTTTAGGGGCAATCATGCTGTTACAAATACCCAATGTGTTAAATGGTGAGGAGATTTTAAAAGCTAAAAAACTCATAGCTGAAGCACAATGGGTAGATGGTAAAGTTACAGCAGGCACGCAAGCTGCGACAGTTAAAAACAATCAGCAATTACCTGAAAGCGCCCCGCAAATAATGGCACTCAGGCAATTGGTTTTAGTGGCGCTTAATCGTAATGCTTTGTTTTTTACTGCCGCGTTACCTTCAAAAATATTACCACCATTTTTTAATTGCTATAGCGGTGAGACTAATCACTACGGCTTTCATGTAGATAACGCCATGCGTATGATGCCAGATGGCAGCGGTTATGTACGCGCTGATGTTTCCGCCACTCTGTTTTTATCTGAGCCCGAAGACTATGAAGGTGGCGAGCTTATCATTGAAGATACCTTTGGCAGGCAATCGGTAAAACTCAAAGCAGGTAGCCTTGTTGTTTACCCATCATCTTCAGTTCACGAAGTGACGGCTGTAACCAAAGGTGCACGGATGGCATGCTTTATGTTTATTCAAAGTATGGTGCGTGATGCCGAAAAACGTCGCCTGCTTTACGATATGGATATGTCGCTGATGCAGCTGCGTCATACTTTAGGAGAAACTGAAGCTGTTGTGCATTTAACTGGGGTTTATCATAATTTACTGCGGCGCTGGGCAGAATGACAACGATACTAAATAAATTACATTCCGTACCACAAGATGTGCAAACCGCCACAGATTATCTGCCTTACGCACAGCCTAGAGTATCTAATGCGGTTTGGCAGTATTTAGAAGCTGGCGCCGGAAAAGGCCGCACCATGCAGGCCAACACTGCAGCTTTTGATGCTATCAAATTAACCTCTCGGCCTTTAACTGATGTGAGAGGCGGCAACACCAAATTTGAAATTTTTGGGCAGGTGTATGAGCATCCTATTCTGCTCGCACCCATTGCTTATCAGCGATTATTTCATACAGATGGTGAACAAGCGAGCGCAATGGCAGCCATTGCACAATCTGGGCAAATGGTGGTGAGCAGCCTCGCTAGCCAGACTTTAGAAGAAATCATTGAAGCTGCAAATCAACCGCTATGGTTTCAACTTTATTGGCAAGGTGACAGGCCGCGTACTTTACGTTTGCTGAAGCGTGCCATTACGGCGGGTTACAGCACTGTGGTATTTACTGTAGACGCCCCAGTAAAGCAAGCAGTAATGGCGTTGCCAGCGGGTATTTCAGCAGTGAATTTAGAACCGCCCTCACCCAACTCTTTAAATATGCATCAGAGTAAAGTGTTTGATGGCTGGATGTCGCATGCCCCTAATTGGGATGACTTGGCTTGGCTACGAGACCAAACCAGTCTGCCCCTCACTATTAAAGGTGTAATGCATATTGCTGATGCTGAAAAAATTATCCAGCTTGGCTGTGATGGCCTAGTAGTATCTAATCACGGCGGTCGGGTGTTAGATGGCGTGCCTAGTAGTTTAGAAGTACTTCCCAGCTTTGTTGAGCGTTTTTCTAGTCAAACCAAAATTATCTTTGATAGCGGAATTCAAAGTGGCCAAGATGCATATAAAACGCTAGCGCTGGGTGCGGATGCAGTCATGATAGGCCGGCCTTATGTTTGGGGGCTTGCAAGCGCTGGTGCGCTGGGCGTTGCGCACGTGATACGCTTAATGCGTGATGAATTAGAGATGACAATGGCATTAACTGGTACAAAAGTTTTGTCCAAGATTAGGCTTTCTCAATAAAGAAATTTAAAAAATGAAAGGTTACATAATGAGAATCTTACTGATAACTTTGTGCTTATTGCCAATGACGGCATTTGCCAGTGCAGAATGTGCGGTGCACCCAAAAGAAGAATGGGGCTCAGAAGATACGCTAAAACAAGCCTTAACCGAAGAGGGTTATACCATCAAAAAATTTAAGGTGGACGGCAATTGTTACGAGATTTATGGACGTAACAAACAAGGCAAAAAAGTAGAGATTTATTTCGATACAAAAACATTAGAAATTGTTAAAGCCGAGATTGAAAAATAAGCCATACCCTTAAGCACGCGTCTGAAATCCTTGTAAATAAAGGCTCGCAGGGCAGCGTTTATCTCTCGGCGCTTTTTGAATGTGTGTTTGTCACAAAATAACAGACTAAAACCAGCCTTTTTTATTGTTAGCGTATTCCTCAAATGCAACCTGAAATTCAGCCATCTAAAACTTTTACTTGGTCACTTTTAGTTAGGCTAACGCATTGGCTAGTAGCACTATGCGTAATAATCAACTTCTTTAATGACACTGGATATTGGCACCGCATAATAGGTTATGCGTGCTTTGTGGTTGTGCTAGTTCGCTTGGGAAATGGTTTATGGATAAGTAAACACACTGCTTCACGATTTCATTTACCTAGCTTCACGGTCATCAAAAATCATCTAAATGCACTACGATTTGGAACAACTTCTAGCCATATTGGGCATAATCCACTAGGCCAACTCGCGGTTTATTGCATGTGGTTATTAATTTTACTACTTGTGTTTACGGGCTGGCTCAGTCGCACCGACCTATTCTGGGGCGAAGATTGGCCGGTAGATATTCACACAACCTTATCGAACATATTGCAAGCGATGGTAGTGTTGCACTTACTGGCAGTAATACTAATGTCAAAATTGCAACATAAAAATCTAATTAAGGCCATATTGATAGACAAGTAGTTTAACTTTATCATCAAAGGTAAAAATGACTGGGCTAAACCACTTTGTGGTCGCATAAAAAATCCCTGAGGAATTTTCATAGTCATGTGGAAATCATAAAAATGGGCATTCAAGAGCTTTAAAATGATTTGTCTTTGAATGTCTGCTATTTAAGTTT
>JAKQTB010000209.1 GCA_029569495.1 Pseudomonadota bacterium
GCGATGGTGTATTGCTCATTGCCTAAGCCGTTGTTGGCTTCGTTTTGAATTTCAGCAACATTGGCTTTTTGGTTCATCGCCGCATCAAAACCGCCGCCTTGAATCATAAAGCCATCAATCACGCGGTGAAAAATAGTACCATCATAAAAGCCATTATCAACATACTGTAAAAAATTGGCGACCGTAATGGGTGCTTTCTCAGCGTTGAGTTCAATGGTGATGTCACCGAAATTGGTTTGTAGTTTTACCATGTTGAATGTTCCTATTTAACGATTTTAACTTGTTTAATGATGATGGGTGATTTTGGTACATTGCCGTGTGGGCCAGCGTTACCCGTATTGACAATGGCGATTTCGCGCACCACATCCATGCCTGTCAATACGCGGCCAAAGACGCAATAGCCAATTTCTTCTGGGCTATCACCGCGATAATTAAGTGCGTGATTGTTGACTAAATTAATAAAAAATTGCGCAGTGGCAGAGTCAGGGTCAGACGTGCGAGCCATGGCAATGGTGCCTTTGTCATTGGTGAGGCCGTTAGCGGCTTCATTTTTAATGGGTGCGTTGGTTGGTTTTTCTTGCATATCTGCCGTAAAACCACCACCTTGAATCATAAAACCGTTAATGACACGGTGAAAAATAGTGTCTTTATAAAAGCCAGACTCTGCATATTGCAGAAAGTTTGCGACCGTTTTTGGCGCTTTTTGTGGGTAAAGTTCAAGCACGATGTTGCCGTGTGTGGTTTCAAATGTGACTTGCGGGTTTGTTTTAGTATCTGCCGCTAGTGCACTGTGGCTGAAAAATACCAACATTAAGAGAGCAAAAAGATGACGCATACATGTCCTTAGTTAAAATAAAATGTAAAAAGTAGACCGCAACGGTTGCAGATAATTTCAAGTCAGGCGCCATTTTACTTTAAAATTAGCGAACATTTTATTTTTAACGTTATTTTATCGTTTGACTCATTTTTAAGATTTTCATCATTCTATGCTCAAAATTTACAACACCCTCGCACGTGAAAAACAAGTTTTTACCCCTATACAGGCTGGCAAAGTCAGCATGTATGTGTGCGGCATGACGGTGTATGACTTCTGTCATTTAGGCCATGCGCGGGTGATGGTGGTGTTTGATATGGTAAGCCGCTGGTTGAGAACTTCTGATTACGAGGTCACTTATGTGCGTAATGTCACTGATATTGATGACAAAATCATTAAACGTGCCAATGAAAATAATGAAACAATCAGCCAGCTTACACAGCGCTTTATTGACGCCATGGATGAAGATTCAGCCAAATTGGGGGTAATACGCCCAACGCTAGAACCCAAGGCTACCGAATATGTAAGCGGCATGGTGGAGATGATTCAAACGTTAATTAACAAAGGCTTTGCCTATACGGCCGCGAATGGCGATGTGTTTTATGCGGTCAATAAATTTGACGGTTATGGCAAATTATCGGGTAAATCGCTTGAAGATTTACGCGCGGGTGAACGCGTGGAAGTTGACAGCTTTAAACAAGACCCGATGGATTTTGTACTTTGGAAGGCGGCAAAACCCAATGAACCGAGTTGGGATTCACCATTCGGTGGGCCGAATAACGGTAAAGGTCGTCCGGGCTGGCATATTGAATGTTCGGTGATGAGTTCGCATTTATTGGGCGCGCATTTTGACATTCATGGGGGCGGGCAAGATTTACAGTTTCCGCACCATGAAAATGAAATCGCCCAATCTGAGGCCGCGCACGGCGGAGTATGGAATGGCGAAGCCACGCACAGCCATGATGGCCAGCCTTGCCAAATGGTCAATTACTGGATGCACAACGGCTTTGTGCGCGTGGACGATGAAAAGATGTCGAAATCACTGGGCAACTTTTTTACGATTAGAACCGTATTAGAAAAATACGATGCGGAAGTGGTGCGTTTTTTCATTTTGCGCGCGCATTATCGTAGCCCGCTGAACTATTCAGATCAGCATTTAGATGACGCGAAGTTAGCGCTTACTCGCCTGTACACGGCCTTGCGTGGACACGACGTTGCAAGTAATACGATTGATTGGCAACATCCGCAAGCTGTACGCTTTAAAGCCGCGATGGATGATGATTTTAACACCCCAGAAGCCATGGCCGTGTTGTTTGATTTGGCCAACGAAGTAAATAAATCGAAATCTGCCGAGACTGCTGGTTTGCTTAAATCATTAGCAGGCGTATTAGGCTTGTTACAACGTAGCCCCGATGCGTTTTTGCAAGGTGAGGCAACGCAAACGCTTAATATTGATGCCCTGATTCAGGCGCGTGCAGAAGCAAAAAAAGCCAAAAACTTTGCTGAAGCGGATACCATTCGTAAGCAATTGTTAGAGGCAGGTGTTGTATTGGAAGACAGTCCACAAGGCACCACTTGGCGACGTATTTGATGTCGGATTTTATCCAAAAAAATGTAAATTTAAGTTACAACCTTTTTTGATGCTCTGTGAGCCTTGCAAATAAAGGCTCGCAGAGCATTATTTTTTTCTCGTATTGAAAAGCGATAATTTAAGTTAAATTTAACCACTTCATATTCCTATTTTTTAACCAATTTTTTAAGCAATGAAGTGCTATGTTTTCATTCATAAGCAAAATTTTCATGCCAGAAAAAGCGCCTGACCAACACCCATTTTATGGTGAGCGCTTGGTGATTGACGGCCATCATTTTCGCCTCATTCGCCATCATCATGATAACAGCGAGATTCACTTGAATGACGTCGATTACATCACGATTTATCGGTTTGATAATCTTGACGCGCATGACCGCTGCTGGCTAAATTTGCGATCATATTCCGCTCAGGCGCTTAGCGTTTGTACGTTGGCAGGCAATTTTGCAGCCTTAGAGCGCATTGTCACCCAGTTACCAAACTTTGATGTTGAGCGTTATACGGCCTTTAGAAACGCCAAGGTGGGCATGGCTGAAGCAGTTCTTTGGCAAAAAG
>JAKQTB010000220.1 GCA_029569495.1 Pseudomonadota bacterium
GCGATGCAGTTGATTTTTACCCCCATGATTATGCGGCTCATGAGTATGCGCGACTAATTTTTTACAAATAGCAAAGGCATCAACATGGCGTTAGTTTCACTTAGGCAATTGCTAGACCACGCGGCAGAGCACCAATATGGCCTGCCCGCGTTTAACGTGAATAATATGGAGCAGATTCATGCCATTATGCAGGCGGCGGATGAGGTAGATAGCCCCGTGATATTGCAGGCTTCGGCCGGCGCGCGTGGTTATGCGGGTGAACCATTTTTACGTAAGTTGGTTGAAGCGGCCATTGAGCAATACCCGCATATTCCATTGTGTATGCACCAAGACCATGGTGCTTCACCCGCCGTGTGCCAAACGGCACTACGCAGCGGTTTTTCCAGCGTGATGATGGACGGTTCGCTTGAGGCGGATGCTAAAACGCCTGCATCCTTTGAATATAACGTGCATGTGACACAGCAAGTGGTAGAAGCGGCACATGCAGTGGGTGTTTCAGTGGAGGGTGAACTTGGTTGCTTAGGTTCGCTAGAAACAGGCGAGGCAGATGATGAAGATGGCGGTGGCGCAACAGGCGTATTAGATAAGTCGCAATTACTGACAGACCCGGATGAAGCTGCCGCTTTCGTAAAAGCTACCCAAGTCGATGCGCTGGCGATTGCTATTGGTACCAGCCACGGAGCGTATAAATTTAGCCGTCCACCCACAGGGGACATTTTAGCCATTGACAGAATTCGTGCTATCCATGCGCGCATTCCTAATACGCATTTGGTGATGCATGGCTCATCAAGCGTCGAGCAGGAATGGCTGCAAATGATACGCGATTACGGCGGGCAGATTAAAGAAACCTATGGTGTGCCAGTGTCTGAAATTGTAGAGGGCATTAAAAACGGTGTACGAAAAATCAATATTGATACGGATATACGTTTAGCCATGACGGCTACGATTCGTAAAGAAATGGCACATCATCCTGCTGAATTTGACCCGCGAGCGTTTTTAAAAGCCGCGACGGTAGCCGCACGAAGCGTGTGTAAAAATCGCTTTGAAGCTTTTGGTAGCGCTGGGCAGGCAACAAAAATCAAGGTTGTCGGGCTAGATATCATGGCTGCCCGTTACAGTAAAGGTGAACTGGCCGCGATTGTAAGATAGCTTAAACGATAGGTGAATAATGAGACGTAAATTAGTGATAGGCAATTGGAAAATGAATGGCAGTATCGCCAAAAACCAATTGCTACTTGAAGCTGTAATAGCTGGGGTGCAAGATCTGCATCATGTGGATTGTGTGGTGTGTGTGCCATACCCATACCTTGGACAAGCCCAAGCGCTTGCGCAAGGCACCAAAGTGATTTGGGGCGCGCAGAATCTGTGTGCCAGTGAGGATGGTGTGCTGACAGGTGGTGTTTCGCCGCACATGCTGGTAGATTACGGCTGCCAATATGTGATTGTAGGCCACTCGGAGCGCCGCATGTTATCGCATGAAACGGACGATACGGCTGCGGCAAGATTTATTGCTGCCATTAAAGCTGGGCTCACGCCTATTTTTTGCATGGGTGAAACCAAAGAGGAACGCGAGTCAGATTGGACTGACTATGTGGTTGGCCGGCAACTGGATTCGATACTCAGGCGTTTCGGCCCGGAGGTTTTAGCTAAAGCGGTTTTGGCATATGAACCCTTGTGGGCCGTTGGTACAGATAACCCAGCCACACCTGAACAGGCGCAGCAAGTACACAAATTTATACGCCACCGCATTGCCAAATGTGATGCGCACGTGGCAAAAAGCGTGCGCATTTTGTATGGCGGCAGCATACAGCCATCGAATGCACCGGCCTTATTTGCTATGCATGATATTGATGGTGGTTTGGTGGGACGTTGTTCGTTAGATGCACAGGCTTTTGTGGCAATTTGTGCGGCAGCAAATTAGTTCGTTTTTGGTTCATCGATGACCACATTTTGAGCGACTTTAAACTACAACCTTTTTGACTGC
>JAKQTB010000014.1 GCA_029569495.1 Pseudomonadota bacterium
TCAGTAAATTTATCTTCAACTTTGTCTAAGCTTCTGAAACGTTTTTTATTCACTGCTGGGGCAAGCGGCGCAATTGCTTTACCTGTCACAATGTGTTTACCTGCATCAGCTGGGTTGCTGGTGTGGCATGATGCACAAGCAGCTTCTTTGCCATCCTTAAGTGTAAATTTACGGTTGTAAAAAGTTTTGCCTTCAGACACTGAAGGTACAAACTCAGGGTTTACGGTTTGTGCAATCCCTGTGTACTTTTTGGTCAGCACTTCAGCATTGGTGACGTTGCTCGCAGCGTAAGCTTGTGTTGATAATGCAGCCAAGCCCAAAAACGCAGCTAAAACGATGTTTAATTTTTTCATGTATTTCTCCGGTTAAGTTATTTAATAAAAATGGTAAAGTTAAATATTAAAAAAATATGCCAATTTGTTCATTATTATAACATATTCAATCTGAACAAATTTGCGGTAGGTCAAATCTCAATAAGCGAATTTTATGCCAATTTTGTTAAGAAAGCATGACAAGTTTGTAAATAAAGTGTTGTTGTGCGCTCAATTAAATATGTTTCACGTGAAACATTAACTTAAATCAAGGTTTTGCATGACCTTAGCTATAGATTGCGTTAAAATTTCACTTCTTTGCGCATTACGGCATTTTATTGAAAACCTGAATTTTAATGATGAATTACCAAGAAAATTTTGATGTAATCGTGGTGGGCGGCGGTCATGCAGGCACCGAAGCGGCGCTAGCAGCGGCCCGCATGGGGCAAAAAACACTTTTGCTCACCCACAACATTGAAACTTTGGGCCAAATGTCATGCAACCCGAGCATCGGTGGTATTGGTAAAGGTCATTTGGTTAAAGAGGTGGATGCGCTGGGCGGCGCTATGGCTGCTGCCACTGATGTTGGCGGTATTCAATTTAGAATTTTAAATTCCAGCAAAGGCCCGGCAGTGCGCGCTACGCGTGCGCAGGCTGATCGGATTTTATATAAAGCAGCGATTCGCCATAAGCTTGAAAATCAACCCAATTTGTGGCTGTTTCAACAGGCGGTGGACGATATTATTTTAGAAGGCGAGCGTGTGGTTGGTGTGGTGACGCAAATCGGCTTGCGTTTTAAGGCAAAGTCCGTGGTGCTGACCGCAGGCACGTTTTTGGGTGGCTTGGTGCATGTGGGTATGCAAAATTATAGCGCTGGCCGCGCGGGCGACCCGCCATCTATTTCATTGGCTGCGCGTTTGCGCGAACTGAATTTACCGGCAGGTAGGTTAAAAACGGGCACGCCGCCACGTATTGATGGTCGTACTATTGATTACTCTGTGATGACCATTCAGCCGGGCGATAATCCGGTTCCGGTATTTTCATTTTTAGGTAACGCCGCGCAGCACCCTACCCAGCTGCCCTGCTGGATTGCGCATACCAATGAGCGTACCCATGAAATTATTCGTAGCGGGCTGGACCGCTCGCCCATGTATACCGGCGTGATTGAAGGGGTAGGCCCGCGCTATTGCCCAAGTGTGGAAGATAAAATTCACCGTTTTGCAGATAAAGAATCGCACCAAATATTTTTAGAGCCAGAAGGCCTGAACACCAATGAGATTTACCCAAACGGCATTTCTACCAGCTTGCCGTTTGATATTCAGCTAGCGTTGGTGCGCTCGGTGCGTGGCTTAGAGAATGCACACATTTTGCGCCCAGGCTATGCCATTGAGTACGATTATTACGATCCGCGCGGATTAAAGTCGAGTTTGGAAACCAAAGCGATTCGAGGCTTATTTTTTGCGGGGCAAATTAACGGCACCACGGGGTATGAAGAAGCCGCCGCGCAAGGGCTGTTGGCAGGCGCTAACGCAGCGCTGTTGGCGCAAGAAAAAGAAGCTTGGTGCCCTGCGCGCGATGAGGCCTATTTGGGTGTTTTGGTGGATGATTTGGTCACCAACGGCGTTACCGAGCCGTATCGCATGTTTACCAGCCGCGCAGAATATCGTCTGCAACTAAGAGAAGATAACGCCGATATGCGCCTTACCGCCAAAGGCCGTGAGTTGGGCTTGGTGGACGACGTGCGTTGGGAGGCGTTTAGTCGCAAACAGGAAGCCGTGTCACGCGAGCAAGCGCGCTTGAAAAAAACCTTTGTGCAGCCTGCAAATGTTTCACGTGAAACACAGCTTGCAGTGCTGGGTAAAGAAATTGACCACGAATATAGCTTATTTGAATTGCTACGCCGCCCTGAGGTGACTTATGAAGCATTGCTAACATTAGGTGGGCTAGGCCAAAATAATCAAAACCTTGCCGAACTTGCACCAGAAGTGCGCGAGCAAGTTGAAATTGCTGCAAAATATCAAGGTTATATCGACCGTCAGGCCGATGAAGTGACGCGTAGTCGGGGCCAAGAAAATACAAAGTTACCGACTGATTTGGATTATCGTGAAATTCACGGTCTGCCGATTGAGGCGCAACAAAAACTCAACGCGCAAAAACCAGAAACGATTGGTCAGGCAAGCCGTATTTCAGGCATTACGCCTGCGGCAATTTCGCTATTGCTGGTGTATTTAAAGCGTAAATCGCGCAGTAAAATCATTGCGTTAAAAGATTCAGAAAAAGCCGCATGACGCCAGACGTTGTATTAACAGCGGGCTTGGCTGAAATGAACACCGAAGTAACGCCAAATGCCAAGCAGAAATTGCTGGCCTATTTGGCGTTATTACAAAAATGGAACAAAGTGTATAACCTCACAGCTGTGCGCGACCCTCTAGACATGGTCACGTTGCATTTGTTAGATAGTTTGAGTGTGTTGCCGTACATTAAAACAGGCAATTTGCTTGATGTTGGTAGTGGCGGCGGGTTGCCTGGCATTGTGCTAGCGATTATGAAGCCGGATTTGCAGGTCACGACGATTGATACCGTGCAAAAAAAAACCATTTTTATGCGTCAAGTAAAGGGTGAGCTAGGTTTACCTAATCTTGAGGTTGTGCATGCGCGGGTTGAGCAGTTTCAGCCAACAGAAAAGTTTGATGCGATTATCACACGCGCTTTTTCTGACATTGGTTTATTGATCAAACTTACCCAGCACTTATTAGCGCCCCACGGGCATTGGCTTGCGATGAAAGGCGTTGTGCCGCATCACGAATTTGAAGGCTTGAACATCAGGCCTAAAGAAATTATTCCGCTCAAAGTGGCGGGTTTGCAGGCCGAGCGACATTTGGTAGTTATTGAGAGTAATGCATGAAAATTTTAGCAATCACAAATCAAAAAGGTGGCGTAGGGAAAACCACCACTTGTGTAAACTTGGCAGCAAGTTTGGCAAGCTTAGATAAGCGTGTGCTGTTAATTGACCTTGATCCACAAGGCAACGCCAGCACCGGTAGCGGCATTGATAAAGCGCATTTAAAGCACAGCATTTATCATGTATTGATTGGTGAAAAAACATTGCAAGATGTGGTGTTACGTAGCGAAAAAGGTGGCTATGACGTTGCACCTTCAAATCGTGATTTGGCGGGCGCTGAAGTTGAATTAGTGCATGAAATAGCCCGTGAAATGCGTCTAAAGCATGCCATAGCAAAATTAAAAGACTTTTATGATTTTGTATTGCTCGATTGCCCCCCTGCCCTCAATTTAGTTACGGTGAATGCACTTACCGCGGCCAATGCTGTGATGATTCCAATGCAGTGTGAATATTACGCCCTAGAAGGTTTGTCAGATTTAGTGAACACCATCAAAAAAGTGCGCGCGCATTTAAACCCCACGTTGGAAATTGAAGGGTTATTGCGTACCTTATTTGATCACCGAAATATGTTGGCGAATCAAGTATCCGCGCAGCTAATTAGCCACTTTGGCAACAAGGTGTATAAAACCATTATTCCGCGCAACATTCGTTTGGCCGAAGCGCCAAGCTATGGCTTGCCTGTACTCAATTACGATAAAAACTCAAAAGGCGCACAAGCTTATATAGAGCTGGCGCGTGAGATTGTTAGCCAAAGCAAACAGGTTCTAGAAAACATCAAAAAAGAGGTAAATCATGGCTAAGTTAAAAGGGTTGGGCAGAGGGTTGGACGCGCTGTTGGCGGGCGATATGGGTACAGTTGGCGAGGCTGATTCACTCATGATGCTTAAAGTTGAACAGATGCAGCCTGGTAAATACCAGCCGCGTAGTTATATGGATGATGCCGCCCTACAAACCTTGGCGGCATCCATTAAAGCACAAGGCATTATGCAGCCTATTTTGGTCCGCCAATTGTCTGATGAACAATATGAAATTATTGCAGGTGAGCGCCGTTGGCGCGCAAGTCAAATAGCTGGGTTGAGTGAAGTGCCAGTATTAGTGCGCGAAATTGCCGATGAGGCCGCACTGGCGATGGCCTTAATTGAAAATATTCAGCGAGAAAACTTAAATCCATTAGAAGAGGCGCTAGGCATTAAACGGTTAATAGATGAATTTGCCATGACGCATGAAAAAGCCGCTGAAGCCGTTGGCCGTACACGCGTTACAGTTTCTAATTTGCTACGCTTGTTAACATTGAGCGCGCCAGTGCAAGACATGCTGATGCAGTCTAAGTTAGATATGGGGCATGCGCGTGCCCTGATTGGTTTGACGGGCGCGCAACAAATTATGCTGGCTGAAAAAATTATACAAGATGATTTATCCGTGCGTGAAGTCGAAAACTTAGTCAAAAAAACGATGGCTAATATCGATGAAAATACTGAAAAAAACAAATCAAAACAACAGGTTAAATATTCAGTAAGCAAAGATGTATTAAGGCTACAAGAGACGTTGAGCGATCAACTGGGTGCGTCAGTGAGCATCAAAGCCAATGCCAATGGCGCGGGCGTATTAAAAATCAATTACGCAAGTTTAGACCAGCTGGATGAGATTCTTGCAAAAATAGCACGCTAGTTATGCTAAGTTTGCAAAATCGATATTTGTGCTAAGTGGTTCATTTTGTGCGAACTATATGAAAAACACTTTCACTTAAGCCTTGACTAAAAAGCGGTAATAATTCAAAATCGCGGTCTTTGCTATAAATACAATGTAAAAGAACGTAAAACAGCAAAAAATTTCAGTATTAAAATTAACTGGGCATAAGCAATTGTCAACATCCAACACATCAGATGTATTTAGCAAAATGCTTAAAATTCAGTTGGTGGCTACAGCAGTAGTTGCATTGGCAGCAATGTTGATTTCAGGGTTCAATGCAAGTGTTTCCTCGTTGCTGGGTGGCTTAACAGTAGTTTTAGGCACGACAGCAGCGGGTCTTATCGTTAAACGTGGTGCGGCAACAAGTGAGGCGGCTTCGGTTTTGGTAAACTTGCTTAAAGCAGAAGCGGTAAAAATTTTGGTGATTGTCGCAGTTTTGGCAATCATTTTTAATGTGTATCAACAATTGGTGCCTTATGCGCTAATTGCAGGTTTGGCTGTAGCGTTACTACTTTCAGCTTCGGCCTTGAGCAAACTAAAAGCTTGAGCAAGATAACTTAACAATATTAAAGTAAATTTAGATTATGGCTACAGAACACGCAGATAACGCACACCATACCGAACAGGCGCTAACCCCTTCTGGTTATATAGAACATCACCTTAGCTTTAATGCGCATGGCGTAAATGGCAATGTAACCGATCAAGGTTTCTGGGTACTGCATTACGACACGTTAATCATGTCGGTAGCATTGGGCGTGTTGGTAATGGGCCTTATTTGGTTGGTTGCTCGCAAGGCTTCAGCGGGTGTACCAACAAAGGCGCAAGCGTTTGTTGAATTGGTGTTTGGTTTTATTGATGATCAAGTAAAAAATATTTTTCACGGAAATCGTCATAGCTTTATTGCTCCAACGGCGTTAACGGTGTTTTTATGGGTGTTTGCCATGAACTCCATGGACTTTTTACCCGTTGACTGGGTTGCGGGTATTGTTTCTTTTTTTGGTGGCGCACATGCAAAATGGCGCGCTGTTCCCACATCCGACATTAATACAACCTTTGCGCTGGCACTGGCAATTTGGTTCTTAATGATTTATTTTTCGATCAAAGTTAAAGGTCTCGGCGGCTGGGTCCATGAGCTGTTTTGCTCCCCTTTTGGCACAAAAATCTGGGTATGGCCAGCTAACTTCTTATTTAATCTCATTGAATATGTTTCAAAACCGCTTTCACACTCATTGCGGTTATTCGGCAATATGTACGCGGGTGAGGTGATTTTCTTATTGCTCGGCCTTTGGGCGGCAACCGGTGTATCAGGCACTATTTTTGGTGCAATTTTAGGTGCTGGCTGGTCAATCTTCCACATTCTAATTGTTGCATTGCAAGCCTTTATTTTCATGATGTTGACTGTAGTTTATTTGGCCATGGCGCATGAGTCGCATTAGATTTTTGGTTGTTTTGTAGTTTAGTTGTAAGTTTAAGTAGTTTTAGTTTAATTTTAGAGAGGGTAACAAAATGGATGCATTAGCGTTGATTCAAGCCTACACAGGCGTTGGTATTGGTTTAATTATCGGTTTAGGTGCTGCAGGTGCTTGTATCGGTATTGGTATTATGTGTGCAAGCTTCTTAGAAGGCGCAGCACGTCAACCAGAAATGATTCCTCAGTTACAAGGTAAAGTATTCTTGTTATTGGGTCTTATCGATGCTTCATTTATTATTGGTGTTGGTCTAGCCATGATGTTTGCATTTGCTAACCCATTGTTAAGCGTAGTAGCTAAGTAATTAGCCTCAAGTTTGGTTGCTAGTAACTCTAGCCCAAATGAAACGACTTAAATATTGGAGTAAGTAATGAATATTAACTTTACACTTATCGCACAAGCTATCGCATTTGCTGTGTTGATTTGGTTCACAGTGAAATTTGTATGGCCGCCGTTGTTAAATGCAATTGAAACGCGCCAAAAAGAAATTGCTGATGGTTTGGCTGCGGCATCAGAAGGCAGAAGTGCCTTGGAAGTGGCAGCAAAGAAATCAGAAGTGACCATCAACGAAGCAAAACAAAAAGCCAGTGAAATCATTGGTCAGGCTGAGAAACGTGCGAGTCAAATAGTTGAAGAGGCAAAAGGTAACGCTAAGGTTGAAGGTGACCGTATTTTAGCGGGTGCTAAAGCTGAAATTGACCAAGAAGTAAACCGTGCAAAAGAAGGTTTGCGTGCTCAGGTTTCTAGCTTAGCGATTGCAGGTGCAGAAAAAATCTTACGTAAAGAAATTGATGCAAAAGCGCATAGCGAGATGCTTTCTAAACTAGCAGCAGAACTTTAAGGATAAGACATGGCGGAAATATCAACCATCGCTAGACCCTACGCAGTAGCTGCTTACAAATTAGGTAAAGAGCAGAAAGCGCTCGCTAAGTGGTCAGAAATGCTAGGGTTTGCCACTGCAGTTGCAAATAATGCACAGATGCAAGCTTATATTCAAGATCCTAAAGTGGTGAGTAGTGATTTGCAGGCTGCATTTTTAAAAGTATGCGGCGAAAAGCTCAATGAAAATGCACAAAATCTGATTAAAGTGCTGGTTGAATATGGTCGCTTGTCTATCTTGCCTGCAATTACGAGTGCTTTTGAAGAATTGAAAGCGCAAGATGAGGGTGTGTTGGACGCTCAAATTATTGCAGCTGCAAAAATTAGCGATAAAGAAGTAAAAGACTTGGTGAAGCGCCTTGAAACTAAATTCGGTAAAAAAATTACAGCCAGCGTTACTGTAGACCCGGAGATTATAGGCGGCATTAAAATTGTTGTTGGCGATACTGTGATCGACGCTTCTGTTAAAGGTCAGTTGCAAAATCTAGCCTACGCACTTACAGCATAAGGCGCTTAAGCTTACTTTAAGCTTAAGCAGAAAAAATTATAGGAGTTTAGGAATGCAGTTATCTACATCAGAAATCAGTGAGCTGATTAAAAGCAGATTAGAAAATTTTTCTACAAGTGCTGAAGCGCGTACACAAGGTACAGTCATTTCAGTGACGGACGGTATCGTTCGTATTCACGGGCTATCAAATGTGATGGCGGGTGAGATGATCGAATTCCCAGGCAATACGTTTGGTCTAGCACTTAACCTAGAGCGCGATTCAGTGGGCGCAGTGGTTTTGGGCGATTACGAACATATTACCGAAGGTGACATATGTAAATGTACAGGCCGCATTCTAGAAGTGCCCGTCGGCCCTGAATTGATTGGCCGTGTAGTCAATGCGCTAGGTCAGCCAATTGATGGTAAAGGCCCAGTTAATGCGAAGCTAACTGACAAAATTGAAAAAGTCGCGCCTGGTGTGATTGCACGTAAATCAGTGTCACAACCAGTGCAAACAGGTTTGAAATCTGTTGACTCTATGGTGCCAGTGGGTCGCGGCCAACGTGAGTTGATTATTGGTGACCGCCAAACAGGTAAAACAGCCGTTGCGGTAGATGCAATTATTAATCAAAAAGGTCAAAACATGACCTGTATCTATGTTGCGATTGGTCAGAAAGCTTCAACCATCGCCAACGTAGTGCGTAAGCTTGAAGAAAATGGTGCAATGGCGTATACCATTGTAGTGGCTGCCGCTGCATCTGATTCTGCTGCCTTACAGTTCTTGGCACCTTATGCTGGTTGCACGATGGGTGAATACTTCCGTGACCGCGGTGAAGATGCTTTAATTGTGTATGATGACTTAACAAAACAAGCGATTGCTTACCGTCAAATTTCATTGTTATTACGTCGTCCACCAGGCCGTGAAGCTTACCCAGGTGACGTGTTCTACATCCACTCACGTCTATTAGAGCGTGCTGCTCGTGTTAATGAAGAGTATGTAGAGAAATTTACAGAAGGTAAGGTTAAAGGTAAAACTGGTTCATTGACAGCCCTACCTGTGATTGAAACCGCTGCGGGTGATGTTTCTGCATTCGTTCCAACCAACGTAATTTCTATTACGGACGGTCAGATCTTCTTGGAAACTGACTTGTTCAACGCTGGTATTCGTCCTGCAATTAATGCTGGTATTTCAGTGTCTCGCGTAGGTGGTGCCGCACAAACTAAAGTCATCAAAAAATTGGGCGGCGGTGTACGTTTAGCTTTAGCGCAATACCGTGAATTGGCTGCGTTTGCCCAGTTTGCTTCTGATTTGGATGAAGCAACCCGTAAACAGTTGGACCGTGGTCGGATGTTTACTGAGCTAATGAAGCAAGCACAATATGCACCTTTAAGTGTTTCAAACATGGCAATTACTTTGTTTGCCGCAAACAAAGGCTATTTTGATGATGTGCCAACGAATAAAGTGTTGGCTTTTGAAAATAAATTGCATGGTTTTATTGCTTCAAAATACAAAGCTGTTGCTGAAGCAATTGAAACCAGTAAAGATTTAAGTGCAGATAACGAAAAAGCATTAGAAGCTGCAATTAAAGACTTTAAAGCAACGACAGCATACTAATTTTGACTATTAAGACAATACTGTTTAGGAAAACATATGGCTGGTAGTAAAGAAATTAGAACCAAGATCAAAAGTGTTGAAAATACACGTAAGATCACCAAGGCAATGGAAATGGTGGCCGCTTCTAAAATGCGCAAGGCGCAAGATAGAATGCGTGCCAGCCGCCCTTATGCCGAAAAAATACGTAACGTAGCGGCTCACCTTTCACTCGCGCATTCAGAATATAAACACCCTTTTTTAGTAAAGCGTGAAGATGTTAAAAATGTAGGGATTATTGTCGTCAGCTCTGACAAAGGGCTTTGTGGTGGATTAAATACCAATGTGTTGCGTTTGACAGTAAACCAGATGAAAAGCTGGGAAGCCGAAGGCAAAAAATTGTCCGTAAGCGCGATTGGCAACAAAGGCTTTAGTTTTATGAATCGTGTGGGTGCAAATGTGCAATCACACATCACGGGTTTGGGCGATGTTCCGCATTTAGAAACGCTGATCGGGACGATTAAAGTCATGCTTGATGCTTATACTTCTGGTCAGATTGACCAGCTGTATATTTGCTATACAAAATTTATTAACACCATGAAGCAAGAGCCGGTAATCGAGCAATTATTGCCACTTACCAGCGAGCGCTTAGGTACTCATGAAACTACTGAAAAGGTTGAAGCGTTAACGACCAGCGGCGTGGTTAAGAGTGCGCTGCAAATTGGCGCTGCAAAAGGCCATTGGGATTACATTTACGAACCTGAAGCAAAGCCTGTGATTGATCAATTGATGGTGCGCTATATTGAATCATTGGTATATAACGCAGTATCAGAAAATATGGCCTCAGAGCAATCATCACGTATGGTTGCCATGAAATCCGCTTCTGATAATGCTAAAAACGTTATTGGCGAGCTTAAATTGGTATATAACAAAGCACGTCAAGCCGCAATTACAAAAGAAATATCCGAAATTGTTGGTGGTGCAGCTGCGGTATCGTAGTTTGCAACTTATTAAAGTATTTAATTAAATCTGACTAAAAGAAGTTAGGAATAGAAAATGGCAAATGCAAATCAAGTAAAAATCGGTAAAGTAGTGCAATGTATTGGTGCGGTTGTTGACGTTGAGTTTCCTCGTGACCAAATGCCTAAAGTTTTTGAGGCATTGATTATTGATGATGCATCAAGCCAAGCAGAAGCAGGCTTGACATTAGAAGTGCAGCAACAATTAGGTGATGGCATTGTACGTACCATCGCGATGGGATCATCTGATGGTCTTGCGCGCGGTACTGCGTTTAAATCCACCGGTGACCAAATTACTGTGCCAGTAGGTACAGGTACTCTAGGCCGGATTATGGATGTGCTTGGCCGCCCAATTGATGAAGCTGGCCCAATTGATTCAGACGAGCGTCGCTCAATTCACCAAAAAGCACCAACATTTGAAGAGCTGTCACCTTCAGTTGACTTGTTAGAAACAGGTATTAAGGTGATTGACTTGGTTTGCCCATTTGCTAAAGGTGGTAAAGTGGGTCTGTTCGGTGGTGCTGGTGTGGGCAAAACAGTGAACATGCTTGAATTGATTAATAACATTGCTAAACAACACTCAGGCTTATCTGTGTTTGCAGGTGTGGGTGAGCGTACGCGTGAAGGTAACGACTTCTACCATGAAATGGCTGAAGCTGGCGTGATTAAACTAGATGACATGAAAGAATCAAAAGTAGCGATGGTATTCGGTCAAATGAACGAACCGCCAGGCAATCGTTTACGTGTAGCGCTATCAGGTTTGACCATGGCTGAAAAATTCCGTGACGAAGGTCGTGACGTGTTGTTCTTCGTTGATAACATCTATCGTTACACATTGGCCGGTACTGAAGTATCTGCGTTGTTAGGACGTATGCCTTCAGCCGTGGGTTACCAACCTACACTGGCGGATGAAATGGGCCGTTTACAAGAACGTATTACCTCAACTAAAACTGGTTCTATTACCTCTATTCAAGCGGTTTATGTACCAGCAGATGACTTGACTGACCCATCGCCTGCAACAACATTCCAACATTTAGACTCAACCGTTGTTCTATCACGTGACATTGCTTCTTTAGGTATCTACCCAGCGGTTGACCCGCTTGATTCAACATCACGTCAGTTGGACCCATTGGTAGTTGGTGAAGAGCATTACAACGTTGCACGTTCTGTTCAACAAACATTACAACGTTATAAAGAGCTTCGCGACATTATCGCTATTTTGGGTATGGACGAGTTGTCACCAGAAGATAAATTAGCAGTAGGCCGTGCACGTAAAATTCAACGTTTCTTGTCACAACCATTCCACGTGGCAGAAGTGTTTACCGGTGCACCTGGTAAATACGTGCCATTGAAAGAAACAATCAAAGGCTTTAAGGCGATTGTTGCTGGTGAGTATGATCATTTGCCAGAGCAAGCGTTCTACATGGTAGGTGGTATTGAAGAAGCTGTTGAGAAAGCTAAAACGCTTAACTAATTTCTGTTATTAGTTATTGGTTAAATGTTTAAGGAAAAATAATGGCAAATACTGTTCATATTGATGTGGTGAGTGCAGAAGCAAGCATATTTTCAGGAGAAGCTGAGTTTGTTGTCGCGCCTGCAAGTGGTGGTGAAGTGGGTTTATACCCGAATCACGCGCCGTTAGTAACTACCATTAAACCAGGTGCCTTGCGTATCAAGCAAGCGAATGAAGCAGAAGAAACGCTCATTTTTATATCAGGCGGATTGCTGGAAGTGCAACCTGGCATAATTACAGTGTTGGCTGATACTGCGGTGCGCGGCCATGATTTAGATGAAGCTAAAGCGATTGCTGCAAAAGAGGCAGCTGAAGAGGCGCTTAAAAATAGAACTTCAGATATTGACTATGCCTCTGCGCAAGCTGAGTTATCAGAGGCGCTTGCGCAAATCCAAACTATCGAACGCTTACGCAAAAGTACACACTAATATAAGTGCAATGGTTACAATACTAAAAAGGCAGCCTCGGTTGCCTTTTTTGTTATACTTTAGCTAACAACATACAACAGTTATCAATTCTATATGAGTCAACTAAATATCGTGATACTTGCTGCCGGTAAAGGCACGCGCATGCATTCAAATCATCCAAAAGTACTGCATGAAATTGGAGCAAAGCCAATATTAGGACATGTGATAGATTGTGCAAAAGCGCTAAACCCAGACAAAGTGATCGTGGTATATGGGTTTGGTGGTGAAGCTGTCAAAGAGCAGTTGTCTAAAGAGAATATTACCTGGGTGAACCAAGCAGAACAGCTAGGAACTGGCCATGCGGTGCAACAAGCAGTTCCACACTTGGAAGACCGTGCTAATACGCTTATTTTGTTAGGTGACGTGCCACTGGTAGATGTTGAGGCGTGTAGAAAATTAATTGCTCATTCGGATAGCAAGTTGGTGATTCAATCGTTCAATAAAACTGACCCTGCAGGCTACGGTAGAATAGTCCGCTCAGCCGATGGTCAGGTCGCTGCAATTGTAGAACACAAAGATGCAACAGCAGCACAGCGCGACATTAATGAAGTGAATACAGGTATTATGGCGATGCCAAATAAGTATTTAAAAAAATGGTTATTACAACTTACAAATAATAACGCACAAGGTGAATACTATTTAACGGATATCGTTTCATTGGCTGTAGCAGAAGGTGTGCAAGTGAGTGCTGAAATCACCGAAGACGAATGGTCGGTTACTGGCATTAATTCTAAAACTGATTTGGTGCAAATTGAGCGCGTGTATCAAAGTAGGATCGCCCAAAAGCTGCTACAACAGGGCGTCACGCTTAAAGACTCATCAAGATTAGACGTACGTGGCAGTTTAGCCTGTGGCCGTGATGTGGAAATTGATGTGAACTGCGTATTTGAAGGCAACGTGACGTTAGGCGACAACGTAAAAATCGCTGCCAATTGTGTCATTAAAAATGCCGTGATTGCTGCTGGTACCAAGATTGCTGCTTTTACACACATTGACGATACTGCAATTGGTGAAAATAGCCGAATTGGGCCATTTGCACGATTACGCCCAGGCACTATACTTGCTGCTGACACGCATATTGGCAATTTTGTAGAGTTGAAAAATGCGCAAGTAGATATTGGTAGTAAAGTAAATCATTTAAGTTATATTGGTGACGCAACTATAGGCAAACAAGTAAATGTAGGTGCCGGCACGATTACTTGTAATTATGATGGCGCCAATAAATTTAGAACGGTGATTGAAGATGGCGCCTTTATTGGCTCAGACAGCCAATTAGTTGCACCAGTCACCATCGGCAAAAATGCAACTATTGCGGCTGGCTCTACCATCACGAGAGATGCACCAGCAGACTCGTTAACGTTATGCCGTGCAAGAGAACAAAAAACGATTGTGGGTTGGCAACGACCTACTAAAATTAAAAAGTAAGAAAGCATCAATTAACTATGTGTGGAATAGTCGGCGCAGTTGCCAATAGAAATGTTGTATCAACCTTAATCGAAGGTTTAAGTCGCTTAGAGTATCGCGGTTATGACTCAGCAGGCGTTGCTGTGTTAAGTAGCGGTAGCATTGAACGCGTGCGCGCAGTAGGCCGTGTAGCGAACATGACTGAAAAAGCGAATGCTGTGCATTTAAGTGGGCAAGTCGGTATTGGCCACACGCGCTGGGCCACGCACGGTGGCGTTACAGAAAGTAATGCACATCCACATGTATCAAAAGGTGAAATTGCGGTTGTACATAATGGCATTATTGAAAACCACGATGAACAACGCACGCGTTTAAAAGCGCTAGGTTACGAGTTTACCTCGCAAACAGACACCGAAGTGATTGCTCACTTGATTCATTATTATCACAAACAAGGGCTAGTTTTACTAGCCGCAACTAAAAAAGCGGTGGCAGAACTCACTGGTGCATTTGCAATTAGCGTAATTTCAACCAAAGAGCCTGAACACATGGTAACAGCACGTTTAGGTTGCCCGCTTTTGATTGGTTTGGGTGAAGGTGAAAACTTTATTGCCTCAGATGTATCTGCCGTGCTGTCGGTCACGCGTAAAGTCATTTACCTTGAAGATGGCGATGTAGCGGACATTCGGCGTGATGGCGTTACAATATTCGATAAGCATGATGCAGAAGTCGCGCGAAAAATTCATTTAAGTGATGTGTCACTTGCCAGCCTTGAGTTGGGCCCTTACGCGCATTTTATGCAAAAAGAAATTCACGAGCAACCACGCGCGCTGACTGACACCATAGAAGCATTGATTGATGATAATAATTTCTCCCCCGCCCTATTTGGTGATCAAGGCGGTGAAGTATTAAAGCAAGCGGACAGCATTTTAATTTTGGCCGCAGGCACCAGTTATTACGCAGCACTCACAGCAAAATATTGGCTGGAGAGCATTGCCAAAATTCCAACCAATGTTGAAATTGCCTCAGAGTATCGTTATAGAGACTCTGTGCCAAACCCACGTCAATTGATTGTGACGATTTCACAGTCGGGTGAAACACTAGATACGATGGAAGCGCTGAAACATGCAAAATCGTTAGGGCAAAACTTAACACTGGCCATTTGCAATGTGCAAGAAAGCGCTATTCCGCGTGCTTCAGCACTTGTGTTCTACACGCGCGCAGGTGCAGAAATCGGCGTGGCTTCTACCAAAGCATTTACTACACAATTAGTCGCTCTGTTCACCTTAGCGGCAACGCTCGCAAAACTGCGCGGCTTACTTAGTGTGGCTTTGGAGCAAGAATTTTTGACAGCATTACGCCAACTGGCGGGCAGCGTACAACATGCGCTCAATCTAGAACCGCAAATACGTGAATGGGCAAAACGCTTTGCGGACAAAGAACATGCGTTATTTTTAGGCCGCGGCATTCATTACCCCATTGCCTTGGAGGGCGCGCTTAAACTGAAAGAAATTTCTTATATTCATGCTGAAGCCTACCCTGCCGGTGAGTTAAAACATGGCCCGTTGGCATTAGTGGATAATAATATGCCAGTCGTTGTAATTGCGCCTAATGACGCGTTGCTAGAAAAAGTAAAATCAAACATGCAGGAAGTCAACGCACGCGGCGGCGAGCTTTTTGTATTTGCCGATGCAGATAGCCATTTTACCGAGAGCGAAGGCGTGCATGTGATTCGCACGCCACGG
>JAKQTB010000026.1 GCA_029569495.1 Pseudomonadota bacterium
TGGCATAAAAATCAATGGGTTAAGTGTTGGCTTGTTTCTTGCGTAACTTCGCCATTACGATTTTTTTACTCATGTTGGGGAGACTTTAGTTATGCAGGCGTTAATCACATCCAGCGATGTTCTATTTGTATTGTTAGGCGCCATGATGGTGCTGGCAATGCATGCAGGTTTTGCATTTTTAGAAGTGGGTACGGTGCGCAAAAAAAATCAGGTGAATGCCTTGGTGAAAATCATGGTGGATTTTTCGGTTTCTACAATCGCCTATTTTTTTATTGGTTACAGCATCGCTTACGGGGTGGATTTTTTTAGCGGAGCAGAAACGCTATCAGTCAATAATGGCTTTGCTTTGGTGAAGTTCTTTTTCTTACTGACGTTTGCTGCCGCCATTCCGGCCATTATCTCTGGCGGCATTGCAGAGCGTGCAAAATTTAACCCGCAAATGGCGGCCACTTTTATTGTGGTGGGCTTTATTTATCCTTTTTTTGAAGGCATCGTCTGGAACGAACACTACGGTGTACAGTCATGGCTATTAGCCACTTTTGGGGCTAAGTTTCATGATTTTGCCGGCTCAGTAGTTGTGCATGCCATGGGCGGCTGGATTGCGTTGGCTGCCGTGGTTTTGCTGGGTGCACGAAATGGACGTTATAGTAAAGACGGTCGCCTGCATGCGTATCCACCATCGAACATTCCATTTTTAGCTTTAGGTGCATGGATATTAACCGTTGGCTGGTTTGGTTTTAATGTGATGTCCGCACAAAGTAGCCAAGGCATTTCAGGCTTGGTGGCAGTGAATTCTTTGATGGCGCTCGTTGGCGGCACGCTGGCGGCGTTTATTGCAGGTAAAAATGACCCAGGCTTTGTACACAATGGTCCACTCGCTGGCTTGGTAGCGGTTTGTGCTGGCTCAGATGTGATGCATCCGCTTGGTGCACTGCTGACGGGAGCGGTTGCTGGGGCTTTATTTGTTATGGCGTTTAATTTAACGCAAAGCCGTTTAAAAATTGATGACGTATTAGGCGTGTGGCCATTACATGGGCTTTGCGGAGCATGGGGCGGCATTGCTGCTGGCATATTTGGCAGCACCATTTTTGGCGGCCGAGGCGGCGTTAGCTTCTTCTCGCAATTGATTGGAACGAGTTTGGGTATCGTTATTGCGCTTGTGGGTGGCGTAATGGTGTACGGTGTGCTTAAAAAACTAGTAGGTATTCGCATGGGCCAAGAAGAAGAGTTTGATGGTGCGGATTTAAGTATTCATAAAATAGGCTCAACAGCGGAAGATTAATCGTGTGGCGCACTTTTGTGATTTATTTGATTGAAACTAACCCTTGTGGGTGATTGAACTTAATTTTATAAAGTTGTATTGTTATTATTCAATAAGTTATAAACTTTATTTAAATTAAGTATGATATTCGCACTATGTTTAAAGTGTAATATTCAATTGTAGCGAAGTCTCGTCAAAAATAGGTTCAAAATGAAAAAATTCATAGTACCGCTGTTATTCTCGATTTTTAGTGCATCTGCTTCAGCCGCAGTGGTGACTTTGAATTTTGAAGGCATTGCGAGTAACGCACCCGTTAATAACTTTTATAATGGCGGTGCCGGTGGTAATTATGGTGTTCAGTTTGGTAGTACTGCGCTAGGCATTATTGACTCTGATGCGGGTGGCACAGCACCAATCGCTAATGAGCCTTCCCCCAATACGGCGCTTGCATTTACAACATTAAGTGGCGTCAGTAATCCTTATTTAACTGTTGCAACAGGTTTTGATACTGGATTTTCATTCTTTTATAGCTCATCGCAAGCGGCCTCTACTTATCTTTACGACGGTGTTGATGGCACAGGAAATTTGCTAGGTTCGCTAACGTTAGTGGCTCAGAGTGCAGGTAATGGTTGTGCAGGTGACCCTAACGGAAGATTTTGCAATTGGTCACAGGTTGGGCTTTCATTTAATGGGGTTGCTAAATCTATTTATTTTGGAGAGACATTAAATTTTACCGTGTTTGACAATGTCACTTTGGGGGCAAATCTCACGGCTGTGCCGCCGCCAGTGCCAGAACCAGAAACCTACGCCTTGTTGTTGGCAGGTTTGGGTTTAATCGGCTTTTCTGTTCGACGTAGAAAAGCAAGCCAAGAATACGCCTAGCATCATCTGTTCATATGGTGATATAAAAACGGGAGCATCTGCTCCCGTTTT
>JAKQTB010000040.1 GCA_029569495.1 Pseudomonadota bacterium
TGGCAGGTGTAGCAGGTGCAGTCGGCATCAAGAGGTTGGGTATCGAGCTTGTAGCTGGCATTTTTAATTTTGATGTCGCCATATTGGGTGAATAGCCAGCCGTTGCGGGCGTTGCGGGTGGGCATCACGCAGTCAAACATATCAATGCCCTGTGACACCGCATCCACTAAGTCTTCAGGCGTGCCAACGCCCATTAAGTAGCGCGGTTTGTTTTGCGGCATTTTTGGGGCGGTGTGTGCCAAAATGCGCAGCATGTCTTCTTTGGGTTCGCCGACCGATAAGCCGCCAATGGCAAAGCCGTCAAAATCAACTTCGGTGAGGCCAGCGAGCGAAACGTCGCGCAGTTCTTCATACATGCCGCCCTGAATAATGCCGAATAACGCATTGGGGTTGCCTTGGTGTGCGTCTTTGCTGCGCTTCGCCCAGCGCAAACTCAGTTGCATTGAATCGTTGGCTTCTTTAAGCGTGGCAGGAAAAGGCGTGCATTCATCAAAAATCATCACGATGTCTGAATTTAATACCCTTTGAATGCGCATGGATTCTTCAGGCGTTAAAAAGCAGGTGTCGCCGTTGATGGGGTTTTTAAACTTAACGCCTTCTTCACTGATTTTGCGCATGGCGCCTAAGCTAAATACCTGAAAACCGCCAGAGTCAGTCAAAATGGGCTTGTCCCAGCCCATAAATTTGTGTAATCCGCCGTGTGCGGCAATGACTTCTAAGCCTGGGCGTAGCCATAAATGAAACGTATTGCCCAGCACAATGTGTGCATCAATTTCTTTTAGCTCAAGCGGCGACATGGCTTTGACCGTGCCATAGGTGCCAACTGGCATAAAAGCGGGGGTTTCAACGTTGCCGTGCGCGAGCTTAACGGTACCACGGCGCGCGAGGCCGTCTTGTTTGTGTAGGGTAAATTGCATGAATAACGTGTTTAAAATTTGACAAATAATGATAGCCCGCGATATTAACACATGGCACCATCAATACTTTGCGGTGGCGTTTGATTAAGTAATTTTAATGCTAAAAATTTACCTGTAATTTAGTAATAATGATTGCTTAAAATTTAAGCATTTTTTGTGCGAGGAAATTTTTATACTCTGCGAGCCTTTATTTATAAGGCTTGCAGAGCATCGAAAAAGGTTGTGCTATAAATTAGCTTTAAAAACATGCTTTTTTGCATTGATGATGCATGGTTTATTTGAGCTGTTTAGCTTGCGAATAAAAGCACCGCCTGCGCAACACATTCGCCGTATAAACAGCTACAATCGACAAAATTTTTGGGAAAGCTGCTATGAATGAAACCGATCAAAATCGTCGTCAGTTGGCCACGCGCAGTGCCGGTTGGGCAACGTGGCTTGGGGCGACAGTTGCAAAAACCAATATTTCGCCGAATCAAATTTCAGTATTGAGCATTGTGCCGGCATTACTGGGCGCGTGGTTGCTGGCTTGTACGCAAATTGATAAAACGCCTGCGATTTTGTTGCTCATCGTGCTGTGTATTCAGCTGCGTTTGCTGTGCAATATGCTGGATGGTTTGGTGGCGATTGAGGGCGGCAAGCAGTCAAAAGTGGGCATTTTATATAATGAGATTCCAGACCGGATTGCTGATTCGTTGTTGATTGTGGCACTTGGTTATGCAATCTCTATGCCCTGGCTGGGCTGGCTGGGCGCTTTATTGGCCGCAAAAACGGCTTATATTCGGCTACTGGGCGGTGCCAACGGGCTAGCGCAAGATTTTCGCGGGCCGTTGGCCAAGCAGCACCGCATGTTTGCCATGTCGCTCGGTTGCCTGATTGCAGCGGTGGAGTGGTATGTGAGCCGCACGCAATTTGCGCTAGTGATTACCGCGTATGTGATTGCAATTGGCGCAGGGCTTACGTGCATCACACGCGCATTGGCAATTGCTGAAAAACTTAAGCAGCAATAGCGGATAAAATCCATGTTAAGCAATGTTGTGCGCGTCAGCCTGATTGGGCTTGTGAAACTGCTGATTGGCGCGCACCCGCGCTGGATAGAAGCTGCGCCAGATTTAAGGCAAACGCCAGCACAAAGTATTTATTTTACCAATCACTCCAGCCATTTAGACACTTGGGCGCTGTGGGTGGCCTTGCCCGCCGTGATGCGCGCTAGAACAAGGCCTGTGGCGGCAAAGGATTATTGGGGCAATGGCGTTATTAAGCCATTTATTGCGCTAAAAGTTCTCAATGCCGTGCTGATCGAGCGTGAGGCGTCGCGCCATCGTGACCCGCTTGCACCATTGTTGGCGGCTTTGGCTGAAGGCGATTCGTTGATTATTTTTCCTGAAGGCACGCGCCGTGCGCAGGCCGAGCCGGGTGACTTTAAAGGTGGTTTGTTTCATTTGGCAGAAGCTTTTCCAGCGGTGAAGTTAGTGCCGGTTTATTTAGATACGCTGCATCGCAGTATGCCCAAAGGCAGCTGGCTGCCAGTGCCGTTAATTTGCACGGTGCGTTTTGGCCGTGCAATGGCGCTACAGGCAAACGAGCATAAAAAAGTATTTCTAAATCGGGCGCGTGAAGCCATTTTAAAACTTATTTAGGATCATACGCATGGCCAATTATTTGCTGAATTTAGACCCAAATCATCAATTTTACTGCTTGGTCGGGGGCGTAGCCATTTTGCTATTGATTGCATCTAGCATCGGTTGGGTGTTGAAATCGCGCTTGAACCAACAGCCCAACCCCAGCGAAAGATCACGCAAAACCATTGATAATTTAGTGGTGCGCGTGAACGCTTGGTGGGTAATGCTGGCGGTGCTGGTGGTGGCATTTTTGGGCGGCACACTCGGCACGGTGGTTTTGTTTGGCGCCATTTCATATTTTGCCCTGCGCGAATTTATTACACTCACGCCCACGCGCACGGGCGACCACCGTACCCTTTCACTGGCATTTTTTCTATTAATTCCACTGCAATATTATTTAATTTATATTGAATGGTATGCCTTGTTTACCATTTTAATTCCTGTGTACGCCTTTTTACTGATGCCTTGTATTTCAGTGCTGGCGCAAGACACCGAGCATTTTCTTGAGCGTGCCGCCAAAATTCAATGGGGCGTGATGATTGCTATTTACTGCATTAGCCACGCGCCAGCGTTATTGCTGTTAAAGATTCCCAATTATGATGAGCACAATACCTTGCTGCTGTTTTACTTTTTATTGATCGTACAGTTGAGTGATGTGCTGCAATACGTATTTGGCAATTTGTTTGGCAAAACCAAAGTAGCGCCGATTGTAAGTCCGAATAAAACGTTGGAAGGCCTCATTGGCGGTGGTTTAAGTGCGGTTTGTGTGGGCGCGCTGCTGTGGTGGATTACACCGTTTACGCCACTACAAAGTGCAGGCATGGCGGCTGTGATTGTCATCATGGGCTTTTTAGGCGGCTTGGTGATGTCAGCTATTAAACGTAGTTTAGGCGCAAAAGATTGGGGCAACATGATAGAAGGACACGGCGGCATGCTCGACAGAATGGATTCAGTGAGCTTTGCGGCACCAATTTTTTTCCATTTAGTGCGTTACTTTTTTACCGCTTGAATTAATAAAACTGTTTCAAGAGTTTGATATACTAGCGCAACATTATTTTCACTGGTTTTAAACCATGGCTGAACAAAACGACCACAACAAGCCTCACGAACAGCATAAACCGGATGCAACAGGTTTGCGTAAGCGTGGCATTTATTTACTGCCAAATTTGTTTACTTCCGCTGCGCTATTTGCAGGGTTCTTTGCGATTGTGCAGGCGATGAACAGTCACTTTGAGCTTTCAGCCATTGCGATATTTATTGCGATGGTGTTAGATGGTTTGGATGGCCGCGTTGCGCGCCTGACCAATACGCAAAGTGCCTTTGGTGCGGAATACGATAGCTTGTCTGACATGGTGTCTTTTGGCGTAGCCCCTGCGCTCATTTTATATGTGTGGGCATTAAAACCCTTAGGTAAATTAGGCTGGCTGGCGGCCTTTGCTTATTGCGCCTGCGCGGCCTTGCGCTTGGCGAGATTTAACACCAAGTTAGACGATGAACATCAAGACAAACGATTCTTTCAAGGCTTGCCCAGCCCGGGTGCGGCGGCTTTATTGGCAGGGTTTGTATGGGTTTCATACGAATACGGCGTGAGTGGCCGTGATATCTTTTTTGGCCTGTTACAGTGGAAGTGGATGGCGTGGTTCATTACCGTATTCGCTGGCATTTCAATGGTGAGTGATTTACGTTTTTACAGCGGTAAAGACATTAACTTAAAAGAAAGCGTGCCGTTTTTTGTGATGTTGGGCGTGATGATGGCCTTTGTATTGATTTCATATCGTCCGCCAGAAGTGTTGTTTTTTGTGATGGTGGCCTACGCGCTTTCTGGCTATGTGTTGTGGATTCGCGACAAACTCAAGAAAAAAGCCTAAATTTAAGCTAGTTAGCGCTTGCAGAACCCAATAAAAAATACTATATTTCTATCACTATGTTGAACACACATATTTTCAGTATCATTTTTGCCGTTAGCTTCATCGGCTACGCATTATACTTACGCAAATTACTTGCGTTACGTACGGCTGCGCTCCGCAATACCCTGCGCTAGCGCGCACAATATTCCCCCACACCCCATGTAAGAATTGACGTTGCGCACCACTGGCAACGAAATGCCAGTATTTAAGCAAAACTCAAGCAATAGCCATAGAGACTTGGCGCGATACAGGCTAAAATAAACTGAATAATAAGTAAGGTAGCTCACCATGAACCAAACAGCAGAAAAACAAAATCAAATTATTATTTTTGATACCACCTTGCGCGACGGAGAACAAAGCCCGGGCGCGGCCATGACCAAAGAAGAAAAAATCCGTATTGCGCGCCAGCTTGAAAAATTGGGCGTGAATGTGATTGAAGCGGGCTTTGCCGCAGCCAGCCCGGGCGATTTTGATGCCATATCAGAAATTGCAAAAATCATTAAAAATTCCACCGTATGTTCATTGGCACGCGCGAGCGAAAACGATGTGCGCCGCGCGGGTGAAGCGATTAAACATGCGGCAAGCGGCCGTATTCACACGTTTATCGCCACCAGCAAAATCCACATGGAAAACAAATTGCGCATGACCGAAGACCAAGTGGTTGAGCGTGCTGTGCAAGCGGTGAAATGGGCAAAAGAGTACACCGACGATGTCGAGTTTTCGGCTGAAGACGCGGTGCGTTCAGATATAGACTTTTTAGTGCGTGTATTTGATGCGGTGATTGAAGCGGGTGCTAAAACCATCAACGTGCCTGATACCGTTGGCTATAGCATTCCAGCCCCTTGGGGTGAACGCATGGCGACCTTAATTAAACGCGTAAAAAATAGCGATAAAGTTGTTTGGAGTACACATTGCCACAACGATTTAGGCATGGCGGTGGCGAACTCGTTGGCCGCAGTAATGGGCGGCGCAAGGCAAGTGGAATGCACCATTAACGGCTTGGGTGAACGTGCGGGCAATGCCAGCTTAGAAGAAGTGGTGATGGCAATAAAAACACGCCGCGATATTTTTAATTTGGATACGCGCATTGATACCACGCAAATCGTGCCGACCAGCAAATTGGTTTCTAGCATCACGGGTTATCCGGTGCAGCCGAATAAAGCGATTGTCGGCGCCAATGCGTTTGCGCACGAAAGCGGCATTCATCAAGATGGCGTATTAAAGCACCGTGAGACTTACGAAATTATGCGTGCAGAAGACGTGGGCTGGAATGCCAACAAATTGACTTTGGGCAAATTGTCAGGCCGCAATGCGTTTAGAACGCGCTTGAAAGAATTGGGCATAGAATTAGAAAGCGAAGATGCGGTTAACGCCGCGTTTGCGCGCTTTAAAGATTTGGCTGATAAAAAATCAGAAATTTTTGATGAAGATTTGCACGCGTTGGTGAGCGATGAGTTTGTGCAGGAAGCTTCTGAAAATTACAAATTGGTGTATTTGCAAGTCACTTCGCAAACGGGTGAAATTCCACATGCTTTTATTACCGTTTCAGATAATGGCGCAGAACAAAAAGCCGAAGCCGATGGCGGTGGCCCAGTGGATGCTACTTTTAAAGCGATTGAAAATATCGTCAACAGTGGCGTTGAGTTGCAATTGTATTCGGTCAATAACATCACCAGCGGCACCGATGCGCAAGGGGAAGTGACCGTGCGCCTTTCAAAAGCAGGCCGTATTGTGAATGGCCAGGGTGCCGATACCGATATTGTGATTGCCTCCGCCAAAGCGTATTTGAACGGCTTGAATAAATTGCACAGCAAACTTGAGAAAATGAACCCGCAAGTTTAGCGCCTTGCATTAGCACTTAATTTTTGCGATAAAAATTGCGTGAATCGCACGCTTTTTGCGCCGAGAAAAAATAATGCCTCTGGAAGCCTTATAAATAAAGGCTTCCAGAGCATCAAAAAAGGTTGTGTTTAAATAAGGCTAATTTAACGCGTTTTAACGACGCTATCAAAATCTAAAATTCGGCTTTGTTAAGCCTTTAAATGACCAGTAAAAATCAAACTCTTTTCATTGTTGCCGCGTTGTTTTGCACCTACTTTATTTGGGGCTCAACGTATTTAGCGATTCGGTTTGGCATTGAAAGTTTCCCACCATTTTTAATGGCGGGGCTACGCTTTACTGTGGCGGGATTGATTTTGTATGTGGTCATGCGGTTTTTGGGTGCGCCAAACCCAACAAAGCAGCAATGGTTGGGTGCAAGCGCGGTGGGTATTTTACTGCCGGCTTTGGGCAATGGCACAGTGTGCTATGTGCAGCAGACGGTATCATCGAGCGTGGCGGCATTGGCGATAGCCACTGCGCCGATTTGGATGGCGATTTTCTCAAGTATTTGGGGGCACAGAATCACCCGGCAAGAATGGCTGGGTATCGCCATTGGCTTGGTAGGCATTGTGTTGCTCAATCTTGGCGGCAGTTTGCATGGCGATGTTGGCAGCGCATTATTGCTAATTTTTGCGGCGGCAAGTTGGTCGTTCGGCTCAGTTTGGGGCAAACGTTTGGCGATGCCGCAAGGCTTAATGGCGGCCGCTGCGCAAATGCTTGTTGGTGGGGTTGTTCTGATGATAGTGAGCGCTTACGCTAACGAGCAATGGCCTGCGTATATTAGCCCAAAATCTTGGGGCGCAATGCTGTTTTTAGTGGTGTTGGGTTCGCTGGTGGCTTATAGTGCTTACCAATATTTGCTCAAAACAGTGCGTCCATTAGTGGCCAGCAGCAATACCTTTGTTAACCCAGTGGTCGCGTTTATTGTTGGCATTTGGCTGGCCAATGAGGTTGTTACCACCAATGAATATATTGCGCTGGCGGTGATTTTAGCTGGCGTAATTTTAGTGCTCACCGCAACAAATGAAGAAAACCATTTAAAAATATGAACAAAAACTCAGCACAAAATCTTGCTTTATTTGACTTAGATAACACCTTGCTCGCGGGCGATAGCGATTTTCAGTGGGGGCAATTTATGATTGCACAAGGCCTGCTGGACCGCGCCGTGCATCACGACCGCAACGTGCAGTTTCATGAAGATTACAAACAAGGCAAGCTGGATATTGAAGCTTTTTTAAAGTTTCAGTTGCACCCGTTATCGCAGCACAAACATGCGTTTTTAGACGCGCTGCATTTGGAATACATGAAACAAGTCATCCGCCCGATGATGACGGACAAAGCGCGGGCGCTGGTTGAAAAGCATCGTGCGCAGGGCGATTTGTTGCTGGTGATTACCGCCACCAACAGTTTTATTACGCGTCCGATTGCGCTGGATTTTGGTATTGAACACTTAATCGGCACTGATCCAGAAGAAATCAACGGTGAATTTACTGGCGGGTTTGTGGGTGTGCCGAGCTTTCAAACGGGTAAAGTCACGCGTTTGAATCAATGGCTAGCCGAGCGCGGGCAAACTTTAGCAGATTTTGAAGTGAGCTATTTTTATAGCGATTCACATAACGATTTACCCTTGATGAAGTTGGTGACCAACCCGGTGGCAGTGGATGCTGACGCAGAATTAACCGCTTATGCTACAGCGCAAAATTGGCCACAAATCAGTTTGCGATAATGATTGAAAATGGGTGAGTTTTCGCCCGAGAAAATTTTAATGCCCTGCGAGCCTTTGTTTATAAGGCTCACAGGGCATTAAAAAAGGTTGTGTCTAAAAAAATAGGCTTAAGTTTGCTTAATGACTTCTAAAATAAACTTCGTGCCAACGTATGCCAGCAGTAGTAGGACAAAGCCAATTAACGTCAGTTTAATGGCCTTTTTACCACGCCAGCCGTATTGATAATGCCCAAATAAAAGCCAGCCGTAAATCATCCATGAGGCGATTGAAAAAATTGTTTTGTGGTTAAATTGCGCGATTTTGCCAAAAATTTCCTCTGAAAATATCATGCCACTTACCAGTGTGATGGTTAGCAAAATAAAACCAAGGCTGATAACTCGGAACAATAATTTTTCCATCACCAGTAACGGTGGAAAATCTGGTAACTGAATCCAACTTTTCTTTTGGTGCAAACTACGCTCGGCCACCAGCATAATCAGCGCGTGCAGTGTGGCAAACGTAAATAGGCTATAAGCCATCAGTGCAATACCAATATGAGTGAGCAATAAATTTGCCCCTTCGGTTGATAAAAAATGGTTTTGCGTGTTGAGTGCAGGAAGCAGTGCAAATACCGCTGCAGGTGGCAAAACGAATGCTTGAAGACTATAAAGCGGGTGTTTTAAATTAACCAGCCAATAAATGAGCACGGTGAGCCAAAGAATGGCGGAAAGCGCTAAGAAAAACCCTAAATTGATACCAACGCTTGCAAACACGTCATGAAAAAGCAGCCAGCCATGTAGCGTTAGGCCAAGCGCAATCATCGAGCTATGCAGTTTAAGATTTTTTTCAGGCTGTTTGGCAATACGCCAAAAGTCCACTGCCACGGCTAAATAGATAAAAAAGACGATTAAATAAGGAATAAGATTTTGCATAGCTAAATTATCGCGTGTTTAGGTTAAAATTGCACATTGATTTTGATTATCCTAGATTTTAATTATCCTGAAATAGAATTATTTTGTTGTAGAGGCAATTTAATTTTAAATAAATTTGTAAGTAACCTCATTTAAAGAAGAACATGATGCTAGATAATTTGACCGGCCGCCTGCAAGGCGTCATAAAAACGTTGCGAGGCCACGCAAGGCTCACTGAAGAAAATATTACTGACGCCATGCGTGAAGTGCGCATGGCGCTACTTGAGGCAGACGTTGCCTTGCCTGTGGTGAAAGAATTTATTGCCAATGTTAAAGCGCGCGCGCAAGGCAAAGAAGTGCTTGCAAGCTTAACACCTGGCCAAGCAGTCATTGAAGTGGTGAATGACGAACTAACTTCGCTCATGGGCAAAGCCAATGTGGGCTTAAATCTTGCCGCAGTACCGCCAGCGATTATTCTTATGGCCGGGTTGCAAGGTTCTGGTAAAACCACTACTTCAGGCAAACTTGCCAAATTACTTAAAGAGCAAAAGAAAAAAGTATTGCTGGCCAGTGCGGATGTGTACCGGCCTGCTGCGATTGAGCAGCTAAAAACATTGGCAAAACAATTGGATGTAGAATGTTTTGATAGCAATGCTAATCAAAAGCCACTTGATATTGCCGCTGCTACACTCGATTTTGCCAAACGGGGTTATTTTGATGTGGTGATTTTCGATACTGCTGGTCGTTTGGGCATTGATGAAGCGATGATGGCGGAAATTAAAGCGCTACATACGTTTTTAAACCCGATTGAAACCTTGTTTGTGGTCGATGCCATGCAAGGCCAAGATGCGGTGAATACTGCCAAGGCCTTTGGCGAGACGTTGCCATTAACAGGGGTGATTTTAACCAAGCTGGATGGGGACTCACGCGGCGGTGCGGCACTTTCAGTGCGCCATGTCACAGGTAAACCGATTAAATTTATCGGTGTCAGTGAAAAAGTCGATGGTTTAGAGCCATTTTACCCAGACCGCATGGCGAGCCGCATTTTAGGCATGGGTGATGTGCTTGGCCTCATTGAGCAAGCGCATAAAAATGTGGATATGGCCGAGGCGCAAAAAGTCGCTGATAAAATCAAGTCTGGTAAAAACTTTGATTTAGAAGACTTTAAAACGCAAATTGGCCAAATGCGCAAAATGGGCGGTATGCAGTCGCTCATGGATAAGCTGCCGGCACAATTGGCGCAAGCCGCAGGGCAGCTTCAATCTAACGAGAGTGATAATGCAATTCGCCGTATGGAAGGCATTATCAATAGCATGACAGCACTTGAGCGCCGTAAGCCAGAAGTGATTAAGGCCACGCGTAAAAAACGCATTGCCGATGGCGCGGGCGTGCAAGTGCAAGAAGTGAATCGTCTGTTAAAGCAATTTGAAGAAACGCAAAAAATGATGAAAATGTTTAGCAAAGGCGGGATGAGTAAAATGATGCGTGCCATGGGCGGCATGATGGGTGGAAAACTGCCGGGCTTACGCTAGTTTTTAGGGGGTTTGCACAGCTACAACTAAAAATAGTTAAGTAAATTTGCACAATATTCTCAAATTCGCATTGACCATAACAGCGCTTTCTTGCATAATGGCGGGCTTTCGTGGGCAGGGAAATAAAACCTACTCAATGGGGTGTTAGCTCAGCTGGTAGAGCAGCGGACTTTTAATCCGTTTGTCGTGGGTTCGATCCCCGCACACCCTACCAAGATATATAAGGCTTCCAGAGATGGGAGCCTTTTTCTTTTTTTGATGCTTATTGGCAAAGTGCGCTATTATCCGCAACCATATTTCCCCATTGTATTACTTTTTTCAGTGCATTCTCGCTCGCCTGACGCAGTGCGGCTGTTCCGCCCTGTGCATTAGGGGAGGCAG
>JAKQTB010000098.1 GCA_029569495.1 Pseudomonadota bacterium
AGTTGCGCCAGTGGTTGAAAATGGCCAACCAGCAGGCTTTATATCAGTACGAAAAAAAGCTTCACGCCAGCAAATTGAAGGCGCGATGCGTTTTCACCGTAAAATAAAAGAAGGCCAAAGCTGGGCGGAAACGCAGTTAGATAAGTTACGCGCATTTAAGCGAAAATTTAGTTTAAGAGCACGCATTATTTCAATTTTTTTAACCGTGGTGTTCACGACAGGTTTTGTAGGATTTATTGGTCTAAAAGGTATTGAAGATACCAATCAAGCAGTGCATTCACTTTATGAAAACCGCGTGGTTGCGATTGAGCAGCTTAAACGTGTGGCAGATATGTATGCCGTGAATATTGTGGATACCTCACACAAGGTGCGAAATGGCAATATGACGTGGGCTGAAGGTGAAGCCAATGTGGAAGTTGCTCTAAAAGAAATTGATACGCAGTGGAAAGCCTACCATACTAAAACATTGGAGGCTGAAGAGCAAAAAATGGCAGCAGATATTGAATCGTTATTTGCCAATGCCAACGCAAGTGTTGCCACGTTACAAGTTATTTTACGCTCGCACGATGATAAGCGCCTTGCTGAATTTACTGCAAAAGAACTCTATCCTGCGATTGATCCAATTTCTGATCGAGTCAATGCGCTGACAAATCTTCAAACAAAAATATCAGGCCAAGTATTTGCCGATGCAGAAGAAGATTTTCAGTTGCACTTTAAAGGTGGAATGCTGTTTTTAGTGTTAGGGATTTTTATAACAGGGTATTTAGGCAGATTATTATTTCAGGCGATTATGCCGCGTGTGCATGATGCCGTGCGTTACTTGCTATTAAGTGCGCAGGGTGTAGACCATGAATCTGTTGCACGTACAGGCCATCGTGATGAGCTAACGGATGTAATGGATGCCTACCGCGCATTAAAAACACGTCTTGACTTTGACCATGCTGAAACGCTGGCAGGGGTAAATCGTATTAAATCAGCCTTGGAAAACTCATCCATGGCAGTGACAGTTTCAAATGAACATAATGCATTGATTTACATGAATAAAGCAGCAAAGACGTTATTCAGTAAAATGAGTCGTGGTATTGCAGTTCGGCACCCTGGCTTTACCGTTGAAAAAATGATGGGTACTACGATTGGCCAATATCTTGAAAATGAGACTGACCGTGAAAACTTTGCGCAACCGCTTTCAGGCAGTAAACAAATCAGCACAGTCAATGCTGGGCTGCATTTAGACATGCTACTCAACCCCGTTTATGATGAAGAAACCGGTAACTATTTAGGTCGCATGACGCAATGGATTGATCGCACGGCAGAAGTATTTGCGCAGCAAAAAGTAGCTGAATTGATTGACCAAACTGTAGCAGGGGACTTAACCAAGCGTATTGATGCGACAACGTTGCCAGAGGGTTTTGTGCGAGATATTAGCAAGGGCATTAATCAGTTGCTTGAAGCCGTGATTAATCCGCTCAATATGGCAGCAGATTATGTGCATAATTTATCAAAAGGTGTCATTCCAGCTGAGATTAACCGGGAGTACCAAGGTGACTTTAATATCATTAAAAACAACTTGAACGCTTGTGGTCAAGCAATTAAAGCGTTAGTTGCGGATGGTAATTTACTGGCGGAAGCCGCTGAAGCTGGTGTGTTAACAACTCGTGCAGATGCTACACAACATTTGGGTGAATATCGCAAAGTAGTAGAAGGCTTGAATGCAACGCTGGATGCAATTGTGACGCCACTCAATATGGCGGCTGAGAACTTAGCCAGCATTGCCCGTGGAGAAATTCCAGCGCAGATTAATGCCCATTATCAAGGTGACTTCAATAACATCAAAGATAATTTGAATACTTGTATAGCGTCCATTAATGCATTGGTGGGCGACGTGAGAATGTTAGCCACGGCTGCGCATGAAGGCCGTGTTTCTACACGAGCTGATGCGAATGCACACCAAGGTGATTTCCGTAAAATTGTGGAAGGCGTCAACGAAACCCTAGAAATGATTGTAGGCCCCATTGGCACTGTTAAAGTTGCAGTAGAAACCATCAACACCGCCGCCAAAGAAATCTCGCAAGGCAACGCAGACCTAAGCCGTCGTACTGAAGAACAAGCTGCCAACCTCGAGAAAACGGCCGCCAGCATGGAAGAATTGTCTTCAACCGTCAAACAAAATGCTGACAACGCCAAACAAGCCAACCAACTGGCCAGTGCTGCCTCAGGCGTAGCCGTCAAAGGTGGCGACGTCGTCGCACAAGTCGTCACCACCATGGCTGACATCAACCAAAGCGCCCAAAAGATTGAAGACATTATTTCTGTCATTGACGGCATTGCCTTCCAAACCAACATTCTGGCGCTGAACGCCGCAGTAGAAGCCGCCCGTGCTGGCGAACAAGGCCGCGGCTTTGCCGTGGTAGCCGGCGAAGTGCGTAACCTTGCCCAACGCTCAGCCAGTGCCGCCAAAGAGATTAAAGAACTCATTACGGATTCTGTTAACAAAACCGCCGAAGGCACCCAACAAGTCGAGAATGCTGGTCACACCATGCAAGAGATTGTTACCTCCGTCAAACGCGTCTCA
>JAKQTB010000110.1 GCA_029569495.1 Pseudomonadota bacterium
GCCGGATAAAGCGGTGTGTTTAAAATGCCACTCTGGTAATAAACCAAAATATAAGCGCATTGCCAGTACGTGCATGTCTTGCCACGAGTTTCATGACGCGCATGCAACACAAGAAGCTTTACTGAAAAAATAAGCGATGAATTGGTTGAATTTAAGACACGTCGCACACAAATTTTAAGCGGCTTAATCGCCTAAAATTACACGCAACCTTTTTTGATGCTCTGCGAGCCTTATAAATAAAGGCTTCCAGAGCATTATTTTTTTCTCGTACAAAATTAGGCTTATTTTGAATGTATTTTAAAGCCATACGGCGCTGTTTTTTCGGATCAGAAAGCATGATAAAAAACCCGCCACATTTAACAATTAAATGGGCGGGTTTTTCAGGCGAACCGTGCGTTAAGAATCCGCGCGATTATTTCAAATCAAAACGGTCCGCATTCATCACTTTGGTCCAAGCTTTCACAAAGTCTTTTACAAATTTCTCTTTTGCATCATCTTGTGCATACACTTCTGCATAAGAACGCAGAATCGAGTTTGAGCCAAAGACTAAATCAACGCGCGTGGCTGTCCACTTCACTGCGCCTGTTTTACGTTCGCGCACTTCATAGCGGTTTTTTCCAACGGGTTTCCATGTGTAGCGCATATCCGTGAGGTTCACAAAGAAATCGTTCGTTAAAACACCTTCACGATTCGTCAATACACCGTGTTTGCTTCCACCATGATTTGTTCCCAGTACGCGCATGCCGCCAACCAAGACCGTCATCTCATGCGCGGTTAAGCCCATCAACTGGGTGCGGTCGAGCAATAGTTCTTCTGCCGAGACCGCGTAGTCGTCTTTCAGCCAATTGCGATAGCCGTCATGAATTGGTTCTAGCACAGCAAAAGAATCTGCATCGGTCATTTCTGCGGTCGCGTCTCCACGGCCCGGTGCAAATGGCACGGTGATATTCACGCCGGCATCATGTGCGGCTTTTTCCACTGCGGCCGTGCCTGCAAGTACAATCAAATCTGCCATGCTGACTTTTTTGCTCAGGCCAGCTTGAATGCCTTCAAGTACATTCAGCACTTTTTGCAGTCTGGCTGGCTCATTGCCTTCCCAGTTCTTTTGCGGCGCCAAGCGAATACGCCCACCATTAGCCCCACCGCGATAGTCTGAGCCGCGGAAAGTGCGCGCACTATCCCATGCGGTCGCCACCAATTCAGCAACACTTAAACCACTGCTCAAAAGCTTGGTCTTGAGTTCGGCAATTTCCGCATCACTTAAGGCATAATTGGCTTGTGGAACAGGGTCTTGCCAAATCAAGTCTTCTTGTGGCACATCAGGACCTAAATAACGGCTTTTTGGCCCTAAATCGCGATGCGTTAATTTAAACCATGCACGCGCGAATACTTCTGAGAAATACTCCGGATTTTTGTAGAAACGTTCAGAGATTTCTCTGTAAATAGGGTCCTTCACCATCGCCATATCCGCATCGGTCATAATCGGGTTGTGGCGAATCGCCGGGTTTTCAACATCCACGGTTTTATCTTCTTCTTTAATGTTAATCGGCTCCCATTGCCATGCACCAGCTGGGCTCTTTTTCAATGCCCAATCGTAATTAAAAAGTAGATAGAAGTAGCCGTTATCCCATTGCGTTGGGTTGGTCGTCCAAGCGCCTTCAATCCCGCTTGATACCGTATCGCGGCCAACACCGCTGCCATTCGGGTTGTGCCAGCCAAACCCTTGCGCTTCCACATCGGCTGCTTCTGGATTAGGCCCGAGTTTGCTCGCATCGCCATTGCCATGCGCTTTGCCTACCGTATGACCACCGGCAGTCAATGCAACGGTTTCTTCATCATTCATGGCCATGCGTGCAAAGGTGAGGCGCACATCGCGAGCGGTTTTGAGCGGGTCTGGTTTGCCATCCACGCCTTCAGGGTTCACATAAATCAGCCCCATTTGAACGGCAGCTAGCGGATTTTCAAGTGAATCACGGGTTTTTTCACCATCATAACGACTTGCATTACCTAGCCATTCTTTTTCAGCACCCCAATAAATATCTTTTTCTGGGTGCCAGATATCGGCACGTCCGCCAGCAAAGCCGAAGGTCTTTAAACCCATCGACGCGTAAGCAACGGTGCCGGCTAAAACAATTAAGTCTGCCCAAGAAAGTTTATTGCCATATTTTTTCTTGATAGGCCACAATAAGCGACGTGCTTTATCAAGATTCACGTTATCGGGCCAGCTATTGAGGGGCGCAAAACGTTGATTGCCCGTGCCAGCGCCGCCTCGGCCATCCGCAATGCGGTAAGTGCCTGCTGCGTGCCAGGCCATACGAATCATCAAGCCGCCATAATGTCCCCAATCCGCAGGCCACCAGTCTTGGCTATCCGTCATCAATGCCTTTAAGTCATTTTTTACTGCGGCCAAATCTAGCGTTTTAAATGCCTGGGCATAATCAAAATCTTCGCCCAACGGGTTAGTTTTGCTATCGTGCTGATGCAAAATATCCAGATTAAGTGCATTTGGCCACCAATCCGTATTTGTGTTGCTCGCAACGGTATTGCCACCGTGCATGACCGGACACTTTCCACTAGAAACAGCAGGTTTATTTTCCATGGTAAAACTCCTTTATCGTAAAACAGAATACAAGTGATAGCTAAAATAGCGGCTTAAAAACTGGCAGCAAAATCTGCCAGTATCTCCACCAAAATTTGATTCGCCGACTCAAAAATAATTGTGAACATGATTGCTCCTTTCATCCATGTCATCATCAGACCGTTATTGATATTTGATGCATAAAACGTATTTTAGTGAGGCGCATTTGATTTGCATAATTGTATGTTTTGATGCAATTGATTTATAAAACTTATCAATGTATGATGTCAGCATGACATTAACCGAACTAAAATTTATTGTGGCGGTGGCGCACGAGCGTAATTTCAGGCGCGCGGCAGAAAAATGTTTTGTGACACAGCCCGCCTTAAGTCTAGCCATTAAAAAGCTGGAAGAAGAATTAAACGTGGTGATATTTGAGCGTAGTCGCACGGATGTCAGTATGACAGAAATAGGCATCAAAATCGTAGAACAGGCATCGAAGGTCTTACAAGAAGCCACGCAATTAAAACAAATCGCAGAACTGGGTAAAAATCAGCTCAAAGGCCCGCTGAAGCTAGGCATGATTCACTCTGTTGGGCCATATTTACTGCCAGAAATCATTCCAATTTTACGAAAAATCGCCCCAGATATGCCGCTGGAGGTGGAAGAAAACCTCACCGCCAACCTAGAAACGCAATTAAGAGGCGGCGTCATCGATGTGGCCATTATTGCCTTGCCGTTCGATGTGCCTGGTTTGCAATACCGCGCGCTCTACGATGAGGATTTTGATGTAGTGGTGCCAAGCAATCATCATTGGGTACATCGAAAACACATTAAACCTGAAGAATTATCGAACGAAAAGGTTTTGCTACTGAATGCGGGCCACTGCTTTAGTAACCAAGTCACGCAAGCTTGCCCAGAACTTTCACGCAAGGGTGAAGTGTTGCAAGGCAATTCACTCGAAACTATCCGCAATATGGTCGCATCTAATTTGGGCATTAGTGTTTTGCCGTGCTCAGCCACCGCTGCGCGTTATCATAATCCGCTCATTCAGGTCATTCCATTTTCAGCCCCCGTACCCACCAGACGCATTGCCATTGCCTGGCGCAAAAGTTATATGCGGATGGAAGCTGTAGAAAAAATTGTGCAAGCCATACAAGCGGTACATGCAGATTTTATGCATCTGCTTTAAGGAAACACGTAATAAGTGGCTACGCGGGCGAATTACTTCGTTGCGCGGTGCTCGCAACCTCGCTGTACACTGCGTACTATCTCGGTTTCTGCGCGCCGTGCGCCTCACACTTCATCCCGCTCGCCCACGCATGAAGTGCTTCCTAAATGTAAAAATTGGCAATTAAACCACGCTAAAAAGTCGTTTAAAAATCACGAAAACCCCCCCGAGAAAGAAATTATGCTCTGTGAGCCTTTATTTATAAGGCTTCCAGAGCATCCAAAAAGGTTGTGCTTTAAATGTGCGTGGTTATTAGTGATTTTTTAGTATGTCACCAGTGCGCTGTAGCCCGAAACTTCTTCGCCATTGGTGGTGATATTGAGCTTAATTTTAACTTGTTCTCCAGGCCCAATGCCGTTTTCAACCGCTGTATTTTGCGGTAAATATTCAGCGGGTTTTAAGGTGCGGCGTAGTTTGGGGTTATCGTCAGCATCTTTGAGCGTAAGTTCTAAATTCGGGTAAGTTTGCGCAAAACTCGCCTGATTAATCAACGTGCTGGTGAGACGCATTAAGCCAGCATATTCTGCATCTTCCTCTATTTCAAAATCATCAATAAAAATATATTCAATTTTTTTCGGCAATGTAATTTCGCAGCCAATTTTTTCGCAAGCACTTACCAGATACGGCTTACTGTTGGGGTAATAAATAGGAATTTCGTTGCGCAAAAAATAAACGCTTTGGCCAATGGCAGCAAGCCCCAAAAGCGTTGTAACGCAAAACAAAAGCCAAGTAGAGGCTTTGCTGCGCGGTGCTTTTTTTTTGTAAAATTTAGCATCCACCGATAAGTTTGAAATGGGCTTAGGGGTTTCGACTGTGGCCTCAGGTTCTAGCGGAACCTCGCTAAAACTTGGGGCCAGCGCGCCGTAGTCAATCACTTCAGCGATATTGTCTTCATCCACAATATCAGGTGTATCAGGAACGGTAGGTTCGGCAGGGGCATTGATCAGAATAGGCGAACTGATGGTTGCTTGGCTAACTTCGTGTTCAATATCGTCAATAATCGTGGGCCATGCATTTTCATTATCGGATGGTGTATCAGTGTCAACATCATGATCATGAAAAGAAGCAGAAACGGCATCAACCGCACTTATGGAAACGTCTGTGGGCTGAAAATTATCCGTTGAAACTGAAAGCACTTCTTGCGTGCCATCTGCAATGCCCTCGGTGGGCATGGCCTCAACCATGTGCAGTGTTGCATCAAACACATGCAGGCAGTGGCCGCAACGTACTTTACCCTGGTACTGTTTGAGCTGTTTTTTAGAGACAACAAACTGCGTTTGACAGTTTGGGCAGTTGGTAATATTGCTCATTAACAGATCTACTTTTTAGTGCCAGTGAGCAACACCCAAGCATCCATCGTTTGTGGGCTGTCCATGTTGAACCAGTCTGCGTAGATAGCACTCACATCGGCAGCCTGTTCTTTTAAAATGCCTGACAAGGCAATTTTTCCGCCAGATTTACATGAATTCGCGAGAGCTGGTGCCAACACACTCAGTGCGCTTGATAAAATATTGGCCACCACAATATCGAATGCTTTTGATTGATAAAGGCTGGCGTGCAAAAAAGATGCTTGCACCTGATTTTGTTCGGCGTTATATAGGCTCGATTGAATCGCCTGTGGATCAATATCGGTACCCACCACTTCTGCAGCGCCCAGTTTTTTAGCCGCAATTGCCAAAATGCCTGAACCGCAGCCATAATCTAATACGGAGTTATTTGGCTGGACAGTCTTTTTAAGCCAGGCAAGGCATAAATGCGTGGTTGGGTGGCTACCTGTACCAAATGCCAAGCCAGGGTCTAATACAATGTTGAGTGCATTTGCGTTTGGCGCATTATGCCAAGTAGGTACAATCCATAAATCATCAGTGATTTTAATGGGGTCAAACTGTGATTGCGTTGCACGTACCCAGTCCTGCTCTTCAATGACTTCAGTAGAATACGTCAGGTTATTGAGTTTAGTTTTACGCTGCAAGTCCGCCACAATGGCCGCGACATCAACATCATCATCAAACAGGGCGCTCACCAAGTTTTGTTGCCAAATACCAGGTGGCGGGTCACCAGGCTCGCCAAAAATGGGTTGCTCATCCAAAGTGTCGGCATTTGCATCTTCAATGATGGCTGACAGCGCACCCTGCGCCATCAGCGCGTCACTAATTAAATCTGCCGTATTATCTTGCGCTGCAATTTTTAAAGAAATCCAAGCCATGTTCAACCTATATATTTAAAGCGACTATCGTTAAAGTAACAAGCGCTTGAAAATGACCTAACTTTATTTATTGTAAATGCCAAGCTTTTGTTCAAGATAATGAATGCTCGTGCCACCCGCATGAAAAGCAGCATCTGCCATTAAATCAGAATGAAGCGCGATATTAGAGCTAATACCCGTAATCATCATTTCAGAGAGCGCAATGCGCATACGCGCTATCGCTTGGTCACGCGTATCACCATAAGTAATGAGCTTGCCAATCATTGAATCGTAATGCGGTGGCACAGTATAGCCGCCATAAGCATGCGTATCGACACGTACGCCCGGGCCGCCAGGCATATGAAAACGGTTAATGGTGCCGGGAGACGGCACAAATGAGTACGGGTCTTCAGCATTGATACGGCATTCAATCGCATGGCCACGCAATTGAATATCTTTTTGGCGGAATTTAAGTTTTTCGCCGGACGCGACAAAAATTTGCTGCTGTACCAAATCAATGCCGGTAATCATTTCTGTGACGGTATGCTCTACCTGCAAACGCGTGTTCATTTCAATGAAATAAAACTCGCCGTTTTCATACAAAAATTCAAACGTCCCAGCACCACGATACTTAATTTTGCGGCAGGCTTCAGCGCAGCGTTCACCAATTTTGTCACGCAATTTAGGGTTTAATAATGGTGCGGGCGCTTCTTCAATAATTTTTTGATGGCGGCGCTGCATAGAGCAATCGCGCTCACCCAAAAATACCGCGTTACCGTGCTGGTCAGCCAATACTTGTATTTCAATATGACGTGGTTTTTCTAAGTATTTTTCCATGTAAACCACGGGGTTGCCAAAAGCCGCCTGTGCCTCCGCTTTGGTCATATTGACTGAGGCAAGTAAAGCCGCTTCCGTGTGTACCACGCGCATGCCGCGACCGCCACCGCCACCGGCCGCCTTAATAATGACAGGGTAGCCGATTTGCTTGGCTATTTTCATGACTTCAGCAGGGTCTTCAGGCAGTGCGCCTTCAGAACCTGGTACGCAAGGCACGCCAGCTTTTCTCATGGCATTTTTAGCTGATACTTTATCGCCCATTAAACGAATAGTTTCAGCGCGCGGGCCAATAAAGATAAAGCCACTTTGCTCTACACGGTCAGCAAAATCGGCATTTTCAGATAAAAAGCCATAGCCCGGATGAATCGCCTGCGCATCTGTGACTTCAGCCGCGCTGATGACGGCTGGGATGTTCAAATAGCTTTGGCTAGAGGGTGCTGGGCCAATACAGACAGATTCATCAGCCAGTTTTACGTATTTGGCTTCACGGTCTGCTTCAGAGTGAACAGCAACCGTTCTAATGCCCAATTCACGACATGCGCGCTGCACACGCAAAGCAATTTCACCCCGATTGGCAATTAATATTTTTTCAATACGACTTGCAGGTAAGGTTTTTTCAAACATAGCCATGTTATAAAATCCTAACCTATAATGAAGAGGGGTTCGCCGTACTCAACTGCTAGGCCGTTATCTACCAATATCTTTTTAACGACACCTGCTTTATCTGATTCAATTTCATTTAATAATTTCATCGCTTCAATGATGCAGAGCGTGTCACCCACAGCCACAGTATCACCTACTTCAACAAAAGATTTAGCGTCAGGCGATGATGCGCGATAAAACGTACCCACCATCGGTGATTTAACAGTGTGCCCAGTTTCAACAGCAGGCGCTTCTACCGCAGGCGCCTGGCTGATTTGAGGTTGTTGCTGTGCCGGTGGCGCATATTGTGCGTAATATTGTTGCGTTGGCACGTTGTTGTTTGCCGTAAAGTTGCGACTGATGCGTACTTTTTCGCCGTCTTCGGTTAGTTCAAGCTCGGCAATGCCTGATTCTTCAACCAGATCAATTAATTTTTTTAGTTTGCGTAAGTCCATAATAACCTCTAAAAATCCAGGAAAAGTTTAGTATTTAATCTTTATCAAGCTTGATGAACATGCCGAATAGCATAGTCAAAAGCTAGCTCGTAACCCTGCGCCCCTAATCCACTAATGACACCGACTGCAATATCGGTAAAATAGGAATGGTGGCGAAAAGCCTCACGCGCATAAACATTGGATAAGTGTACTTCAATAAAAGGCACTTTAACAGCAGAGAGTGCATCGCGTAGGGCGACCGATGTATGCGTAAACGCTGCAGGGTTGATAATGACAAAATCGACACTTTTCGAAGCAATAGACTGCACTTTGTTAACAAGTTCAGCTTCAGCATTGCTTTGAAAAGTCTCAAGCGCAACTCCAGCAACGGCGGCTTTATCGGAAAGTGCTTGATTGATTGAAGCGAGTGTTGCGTGACCGTAATGATTGGGTTCGCGTAGCCCTAATAGATTTAAGTTGGGCCCATGAAGCACTAAAATGGATTTAGTTGCCATGCTTATCCTCATGACGATGCAACGCAACTTGTAAATAACTGTAATTCATAACTGCAAGTTTGCCGAAGTTACTGAACTTTGTCCAGTAAAATAGCGTGAATTTTAAGAAATTGGCTATTTAAGGCGATGATATTTTTTTAAAAGTTGCTGGGGCTAATTGAAGTAAATTTAAGATGATAAAAAGTAAAATATCGCCCGTTTGGTTCTTCATTTAGACAATGATAAGCGAGTAGTTAGGTCGCAAATCTAATTTTTAGATGGAAGTATGCGAGTCAATTCTTTTTCTAGTTGAGTATATGAAATGCGGCCTAGATGTACATTGGCCACAATACCATCTGTATTAATAAAAACGGTAAATGGTAATGCGCCTTGTGCATTGCCTAAATTACTTGCAAGCGCCATCGCCTCCATGTCACCAACAATAATCGGGTAACTCACAGGGGAAGCCGCCAAATAATGCCGCACAGCAGCAAGTTCATCAGCGGCAGCGCCGAGCACAACAACATTTTGATGTTGATAATTTTGATAAAGCTTTGAAAAATCCGGCATTTCCTCACGGCAAGGTGGGCACCAAGTAGCCCAAAAATTCAGCACAATAATTTTGCCCTTGTACTGATTTAGGTCTTGAATGACACCGTTTTCATTTGGAAATTTAGCTGCAAAAAGCGGTTTTGTAGTAAGTGCACTGAAATCATTCGCTAGATTTTTAAGTGGTGAGTTAGGGTTTAAAAAGTAAAAATAAATAACAAACCCCAAGCTGAGCATAATGGCTAAATAGCCTAGGGTGGTCATGATTTTTTTTAGCATTGCAGGGTTTTTTCATTTGAAAGAGGCGTGACAATGCAGCGATCGCGCCGTGCAAGGGTATCGCTAAAGCGATCAGCATTTTGAAAACCAACGGTTTTAAGCGTTGTCATTTCATGGCCTTGTGCGTTAAAAAAAGCAATGCCGGGCGGGCCAAATAGGCCAAACCGTTTAAGCAAAGCTTTATCTTCATCAGAGTTAGCGGTGACATCAACCTGTAGCAATGTGGTATTTTTGAGTAACTGCTGCACTTGTGGGTGGCTAAAAGTAAACGCTTCAAGCTCTTTGCACGCAACACACCAATCTGCGTAAAAATCCAGCATCACGGGTTTACCGCCGGTCTCTGCAAGTTTTTGGTCTAACTCAGCAAGGGTAGTTATGCGGGTGAATGCCAGTGGGGGCAAACTGTTTTGTTGCTTTGCGGCGCTAAAACTAAAACCACTTAAAGGCTGAACGACCGACTTTGCGTTAGAAAGCGCACCAATGAGAAAAGCAACCCCAAAGAGTAAGGCAATCACCGCAAGGCCTTTGCCTACTTTTGCAACGCTATTGGCGTGTGCAGGCAGTTGGTCAAGCGCATTATGGTAAACCGCAGTAACAATCAATAAAGCCGCCCATAAAGCAAGTTGCACATTGACCGGAATAACAGGCGAGATGAGCCAAATCGCCATGCCCAACATGAGTACACCAAAAAAGTTGCGCACGCTATTCATCCAATTACCGGTTTTGGGTAACAAGCTGCCTGCAGAAGCGCCAATGATAAGCAAAGGCACCCCCATGCCAATGGCCAATGCAAAAAGGCCAACACCACCCAAAAACACATTGTGGGTTTGCCCAATATAAATCAGCGCACCAGCCAGCGGTGCAGCAACACACGGGCTCACAATTAAGGCCGATAGCGCACCCATGATGAAAACGCTTAAAAAGTGCCCACCTTTTAGTTTGTTGGTCGTGAGTACCAATTTATCTTCAAACGATTGTGGCAATTTAAGTTCGTAAAATCCAAACATCGACAAGGCCAGCAACACAAAAATCAGCGCTGTAGCCCCTAGCACCCATGCGTTTTGCAGTGATTGGCTAAGTAAATCTCCCGATAATCCGGCCGCAATGCCGGCAAGGGTATAACTTAAGGCCATGCCCAAAACATAAGCGACAGAGAGCATAAAGGCGTGTAGTCGAGAAGGGCGTACCTGCTGGCTTTGGCTACCCACAATGATGCTGGATAAAATTGGAATCATCGGCAACACGCAAGGTGTGAACGAGAGCAATAACCCTGCAACAAAAAAACCTGCAATGATGAGCCACAAATTGCCAGATTTTAAAATCTGTGTAGTGCTATCTACTTCGTTGCTAGCCGTTAAGTTGTTAGCTGCGCTGCTGACAGAGCTTGTGCTTGCTAGTGCGGCATTTGCGGGTAAGTTAAGTGTGAATGTTTGTTTAATGGGCGCATAGCATAAGCCTTTTTCACTACATCCTTGGTAGCTGGCATTGATTGTTACAGGCGATTGAGTGCCGGCAGACAACTGAATATTGGCTTTGAAGTCATTGTGGTAGACTTCTTGCTTGCCAAAATTGGGGTCATCTTTGATGTCGCCATTGGGTAAAGTAATTTGGCTAATTTTGACTTCAGCAGGTGAAACGACTTCAAACTTAATACGCTCACGGTATAAGTAATATTTTGGCTGTACTAAAAAACTGGCTTCAATATGGTTCGCATCAATACTTTTTAGGGCAAGCTTAAAGGCCACTTCTGGGGGTAAAAAGGTCTCTGCACCATCATCAATCAGGGCATTAAGCATTGAGCTCTTGTTGGCCTCAGCGGCGTATGCACTTGAAAAAAAGCCAAATGCAAATAACGCCGCTAAGCCATTTAAAAATATCTTAAGCAAGAATTTTTTCACGCAATTATGTTCCAAGTTTAATTATTTCAGCTATTGTAGTCGTTTGGTCTTGCAATTATAGAGCATCGCCACCACAAAAGTAGATAGCAACCTATAGATACTCAATATGGTCTTACGTTCCGTATTTGAAGGAAAACTCTCACATGCGCCTCATTTTGTTTTTAATGTTACTGGCTTTTCCAATTGCAGAAATTTGGATTTTAATAAACTTAAGTCATCGTTATGGTTGGTGGGTCTTATTGTATTTAGTCGTTGTCGGTTGGCTGGGCTTACAACTGGTGCGTGAAGAAAAGCAATTATTTTCTGGCAAAATGATGCAAAGTTTAATGCAAGGCGGCAACCCTGCACGCGCCATGTTTGCCAGTGCGCGCAATTTAATTGCGGGGGTTTTATTAATGATTCCTGGTGTGCTAACCGATGTGATTGCAGCAATATTGTTGCTGATTCCAATGAAACAACCTAAATTGGCAAGCGGTCGAAGTGATTCGCAAACCTATCAAGAACCGACTTATCAACAAGAACAATATCAGGAAAAAACGTTTAAGCATCAGCGAAAAGCTTCAAATGATGAAATTATTGATGCCGAATTTACAGAAATTAAAGAAGAAACCGACAAAAAATGACCCGTATTACCATTCAATCGAGCAATCATCAATTTGAAGCGCGTCCGAGCCAAACCATATTAGAAGCCGCTATTGCTGCAGGTGTAAATCTGCCTTATGGTTGCAGAAGTGGCGCGTGCGGCAATTGTAAGGGCGACATCATCAGTGGCGAAATTGATTACGGCGAATATGCCGCAAGCGCCTTAACCGATGCTGAAAAAGCCGCCGGAAAAGCGCTGTTTTGCTGCGCACACCTGCTGACCGATGTGGTGATAGCGTGCCGCGAAATTGCCTCTGATGTAATCCCTCCACGCATTTTGCCCACGCGCGTGGAGCGTAAAGTACAACTTTCACATGATGTGATGGCGTTATTCTTAAAATTGCCGAGTAACGAGCATTTACAGTTTAGGGCGGGGCAATACATTGAGTTTTTGCTCAAAGATGGTAAACGCCGTGCTTTTTCAATCGCCAATGCGCCGCATGTGGATAATCTGCTAGAGCTGCATTTGCGTTTGATTCCGGGTGGCCAATTCACAGAATACGTCTTTAACGAAATGCCGGAAAAAGCGATTTTGCGGATTGAAGCGCCGTTCGGCAGTTTTTTTCTGCGTGAAGACTCAACAAAACCGATCATTATGGTAGCTGGCGGCACAGGGTTTGCACCCATTAAGGGCATTATCGAGCACATGCTACAACATCACATTCAGCGCGATGTCATTTTGTATTGGGGCGCACTTTCTAAGCAGGATCTCTACATGCCAGAATTGCCTCAAGCCTGGGCTGCGCAGCATCCACACATTAAGTTTATTCCCGTGTTATCCGATGCCAAACCTGAAGACCAATGGACTGGCCGAACCGGTTATGTTCACCAAGCGGTGCTGGATGACTTTGCCGCTACGGGTCTAGCTGAATTTGAAGTTTATTGCTGTGGCGCACCCGCCATGGTAGAAGTGGCGCATGCCAGTTTTATGCAAGCGGGTTTGGCAGAAGATGCGTTTTTATCGGATGCCTTTACTTACGCAAAACCATTGCCAAATAAAACAACATCATAAGTGTTTTATGCATGTATTTTTAAGCTTAAAAAGCGCTTAATTTAACACCAACCTTTTTGATGCCTCTGGAAGCCTTATAAACAAAGGCTTCCAGAGCATAAATTTTTTCTCGGGGAAATTTCAGTAAAAAAACAATGTTTTTGAACGCTAAATTTTGCACACAAAAAACAGGTTTTTTGGCTAGTTAAACAGCGTACTTTGTTTATTTTTTTCAGCCGCCAGCGCTGCAATGAGTCTTTCATGGTCAGCATTTTGAATCAAATCATGTGCGTGCTTCACTGCAATTTCAGCACTTTCAAAATCCCCTTCAGCTAGTGCGTGCATGCCTTGTAAAAGTGCCGCATTGCTGGCTTCTAACCGTTGCGTTTCTTGTTTACTGCGCCGATTGGCTGGAAAGCGCCGCAAAAAATGCAAAAATCGCAAACAGTAATGGATGGCCAAAAAGCCCAGCACCATTAATATCAGCAAAAAGTTAAAAGAAAATTGTAAGCGGTAGGGCGGGCGCACGATGAGTACGTAGCCTTCGTTATTGCTGGCAAACCACACCACGCATACCAGCAATGCAAACATCAACAGCCACCAAAAAATTTTGCGTCTAATCATGGTCTTCTAGCGTTTGTTTATAACGATTGACCGCGCCAATGCTTTCATTTAGTTGCGGTAATTCAATGTTAATGTCGCTGTTAGAAAGCTCTTTCAGTTGAGCGATCGCCTGTTTGGTTTTGGGGTGTTTGCCATCGTAATAAAGGGTCAGCCAGTCCACCACGGCAGTTAAGTCGGCTTTATAGGTGGCTTCATCGCGTTGCAGCAGGGCGATGCGCGCAGTTAATAGCCGCAATTTGATATTTTCACGCAAATAGCGCGCATTATCCGCTGGCAGTAAAGGCGGCTCAGGTTTATCAATGCGCTCAACGGTGACAAGATTTTTAATATCACGCCAAATGGGCAGCACAACTTTTTCAACCGCATTGAGGTTGTTGGTTTGCGGGGTTTCAAGTTCGGCAAGGCTGGCGTTGAGCGTAGGCTGGCGCTCGCTGATTAACGGCAGCGTGGCACTTAATTGGCTTAAACGCTCTAATTGCAAACTGATATTGCTAATGTCCACCTGCGGTAATTTACGCAGATTTTCAATTTCAAGCGCCAGCGTTTGGCGCAATTGTGAAGCGCGCGGCAACGCCAGAGGCTGCAAACGTTTATCGGCTGCTTCAAGTGCTAAAAGCGCGGCTTTAATATTGCCAGCAAGCTGAAGTTGCTGGTTAGCGATGGTGAGGAGTTGTTCTACTTCTGCCACTGCGGTGGCTTCACGGTTTTCTGCCAGTTGGTTGTAAAGGGTTTGTAATACCTCTTGCTGGTCACGCGATTCGGCGATTTTTTCTTCTAACAAAACAGTGCGGGCATTGGCTTGTGTGCTGCGCTCTTCAGCCTGTTTGGCTAACGCAAGGCTTTGCTGGTTAAGCGCTTGGTAATTTTCTAGTCGCTGGCTTAAGGTTTTTTCAACGGCGCTAAATTTTTGTTGCGTGGTAATCCATTGCCAGCCTAGCGTTAGCAAGGCAATAATGACTAAAATGAGCGCCGTGTTAGACAGCAACGATGGCCGGCGCCTATCTGCAACGCTGACTTGATTTTCATTTCCCATGAGGTTTCACCAATTGCGCCAATCGTTGAATTATCGCGTCATCTCCTGGTGCATCTGCAACCAGTACTTTTAACCCAAACTGTAGCGGCAACTCCGCTATTCTAGCGTGATTCACGCAAAGGGTCACGTGGCGTAGCCATTCTGATTGGCCCGCTAAATCAAGCAAATTGCGCATGGCCTCACTGCTGGTTACCACAATCGCATCCAGTTTCTGGTGTTGCCATAAATGACTAAGTAAATCGGTGTTGGTTTGCGGATTCACGCGGCGGTAGCTTTCAGCGAACATGACATTGGCACCGCGTGCTTTAAGGGTTTCAGCCAACAATTCGCGTCCACCTACACCCCGAAAAATAATCACAGTTTGGTTAGCCACATCCTGCATTTCACCCAGTGCGAGTAAAGTCTCGCTGTCAAAACGGGTGTGTGGCGTAAGCACGTGATGCACCCCAAAGCGCGCTAATTCTTTAGCCGTTTGGTGGCCAATGGCCGCAAATTGAACGCTTTCAGGCACATTGCCATACCTTGCGAGTACGCGGTGCATGGCACTATCTACCGCGTTGGTGCTAATAAAAATTGCCCAATCAGCATGTTCAAGTGCCGCAATTGCCTGATCAAATTCGCGATAATCATCTAACGGTGAAATCGCGAGTAAAGGGAAAGCCGATGCAAATCCACCAAGGTGTCGAATTGTTTCACAAAGACTTTCTGCCTGACCAATGGGTCTGGTGACGACCACATGCAAACCCGCTAATGTTTGGTTAGTCATTTTTTTGAAAATAGGCAGGGTTATTTGTGGCCAGCTAGAGCGGCTAGAATTTCACCCGCGCCGCTAGCTAACAATTGATTGGCCAATTGTTGGCCTAGCGCTTCTGCATTGTTGCGGTGGCCCGTAGCAGTTTCGATCAACATTTGTTTGCCATCCACACTAGCCACAAAGCCTGTGATTTCTATGGCATCTGCATGGCAAGTGGCGTAAGCACCCAGCGGTACGGTACAACTGCCTGCCAAAGCGCGACTCATGGCACGCTCCGCTTTTACGCAAACTTCTGTATCAGCATGATTGAGCGGCGCAAGAACGGTTAATAAATCCGTTCTCGTCGCACTGATTTCAATGCCCAAAGCACCTTGGCCAACGGCAGGAATGCTGAGTACAGGCGAAATCACGCTGCGAATACGTGCTTGTAAGCCCAGGCGAATAAGCCCAGCAGCGGCTAAAATAATGGCTGCATATTGGCCTTCATCGAGTTTACGCAAACGTGTTTGCAAATTGCCGCGCAGGGATTCGATTTTTAAGTCTGGAAAGCGGGCCTGCAATTGGCTTTGCCGACGCAAGCTCGATGTGCCAACAATACTACCTGCAGGTAATGCTTCAAGGCTGGCAAAATTGTTCGAAACAAAGGCATCACGCGGATCTTCACGCTCGCCCGTGGCGGCCATCAAAAAGCCTTCGGGCAGATTCATCGGCACATCTTTCATGCTATGAACGGCTAAATCTGCACGTCCATCTGCCAGCGCGGTTTCTAACTCTTTTACAAAAAGGCCTTTGCCCCCCACTCGCGCAAGTGGCGTATCTAAAATTTGATCGCCGGTCGTGGTCATGCCTAAAATTTCAACAACGGTTTCAGGGTACAGTGCCTGTAATCGACTTTGAATATGCAGTGCCTGCCACATGGCAAGCGGGCTTTCACGAGAGGCAATCACGAGCTTATCGGGAGCTAGGTTGGTATTAGGGGTCATGTAGAATGGCTTATTTATTAGCGATAATGCAACATTTTAACACAAGCCTTAGTCGTTAATTACTACGAATAAGATGCTGCTGGCGGCGGCTTACCGTCACCGTATCTGGAATATTTTTGAGTAGCGCAACCCATTGTTTTTCACTGCTGAGAAGGCCCTCAGCATCATGGCTTAATTGGCGTTTTTCATAGCCTAAAATATAAGCTTGGGCGACTAAGCAATTTCGATGTAGCCGAATAAAAATTTTGCCAAATTCCTGCTCCAGATGATTGAGTGATTCTTCAAGCAAGTATTCTTTTTCAGCGGTTTTGACCGTGATATATTTTAATTCTGCACGAAAATAAATAACATCAGCCACTGGGATAAGTAAAACGCGACCACGCTCGCTGATGCTTAAATGGGTACGTTGCGGGCTTAGCGGAACCAATGCCTCAAGTTGTTTGGGTAATAACGCTCGCGCCTTTTGAATGGCGGTTTGCAGGCGCTCAAAGCGAATGGGTTTTAATAAATAATCGACAGCATTGAGGTCAAAAGCTTGCAAAGCATATGTGTCATAAGCGGTAGTGAAGATGACTGCCGGCGGCTTAGCCAGTTTTTGCAAATGCTGCGCGGTTTCAATGCCATCCATAATTGGCATTCGAATATCTAATAAAACGATATCGGGTAGATTTTCATTGGCTAACTTAAGCGCCTCCCGGCCATTTTTAGCGTCGGCCACAATCGTTACTTCATTGATGTCGCTGAGTAAATCACGCAGGCGTTTGCGGGCTGGCGCTTCGTCATCGGCAATTAACAGTTTTATCATCGTGGTCATACCTCTTTGTACGGTATTGTAATATGTACACGATATTCGCCATTTGATTGCGAGCTCTTCAAAGAAGCTTCTAAATCAAAATGCAAAGTGAGGCGCTCTTTAATATTTTTTAGTGCCATTTTGTTACCAATGTGGCGCAAGCTTGCTTCATTGTAAGGGTTACTCAATACCAAGTGAATCTCTTTGCGGCTTGTGTAAATTTGAATGGTGATGGTGCCGCCTTTTTCTAGCGGTTCGATGCCATGGTAAACCGCATTTTCTATGAGCGGTTGCAATATTAAAGGTGGAATCATGGCATCTGGTGGCATATCGTCAATCTTCCATTGCACCGTCAGTCGCTCATCAAGACGCAGTTTTTCCAGCGCCAAATATTGTCGGCATAGGGCTATTTCTTGCCCCAAAGGCACAAGATCGCGGTTATCTGCCATTAACACGCGAAACAAATCGGCCATATCTTCTAGCGCAGTTTCCGCCTGCTTGGGCTGCGTGCGAATCAGCGACAATACCGCGTTAATGCAATTAAACAAAAAATGCGGTCTGATACGCGCTTGTAAGGCCTGTAATCTTGCCTCAATAACCGCGGGTGAATAAGCGTGCTGATGCAGATAAAAATAGTAAAGACAAATCGCCGTTATGATGGAAGCAAAAAATAGCAACCTAAGACGAGACGGTAAGTTACTATAAATCAGCAGATGAGAAATTAAATCATAAAAACCGCTACATACAAGTAATACGATGGTAAAAATGCCTAACAGGCCCTGCCAATAACGCAGTTTTGTAAGTAACGAATAGCTGCCATACAGCACTAAAAGGCAAAGTAACAATAATGGCTGTGCGATGGATGAAATTGTAGTAATGACTACGTAAAAGTCCTCAAAATGGTTGCTTAGAACGATGGCGGTCAGCGCAATAATCGCATTGACAATGATGAGTATCCGTAAATTTACGCCTAAATTGTGTAAATTTGGTAGGCGGCTTGATTTTCTCATGGTACTGAATATAACCTGTGATGATGCTTAATTCGCAGACAGGTACATAATTGTTTACTGCTGCTTTTATTCAAACCAGCTAAATACGCTGTCAAATCCGAGTGGCAAATATGCGATTTTAATAAGAGTGGCATCGAAGCGATTACGTTTTGCATTATACTTATCATAATAGATTAATTTTAAACGAGAAAGTTAAAGTGACAGAAAAGTTAAGCGCATTGAATAAAAAAGATACTAGTTGGTCAGGACGTTTTAATGAGCCTGTGGCTGAATTGGTAAAAAAATACACGGCCTCTGTGGGCTTTGACTATCGTCTGGCGCTGTATGATATTCAGGGATCGATTGCCCATGCCCAAATGCTGAGCGAGCAAGGCATTATTTCGCGTGAAGATTTCACGGCTATTGAAAAAGGTTTAATAGAAATTAAAGCCGAAATCAGTGCGGGTAAATTTGACTGGCGGCTGAATTTAGAAGATGTGCACCTTAATATAGAAAAACGCTTAACAGATAAAATAGGGGACGCAGGTAAGCGCTTACACACGGGTAGAAGCCGAAATGATCAGGTGGCAACCGATGTGCGTTTGTGGTTGCGCGAAATTACTTTGCAAGTCATAGAGGGCTTATCGCGCTTACAAACAAGTTTATTAGACTTAGCTGAAGCACACTTTGATACGGTTATGCCGGGGTTTACGCATTTGCAAGTAGCCCAGCCAATTACGTTTGGGCATCATCTCATGGCGTACGTTGAAATGCTTAAACGCGATGTTGCGCGCTTTCAAGATTGTTATAAGCGCATCAATCAGTTACCTTTGGGCGCCGCAGCTTTAGCTGGCACGAGCTACCCTATTAATCGTGAACGTGTTGCAAATTTATTGGGCTTTGATGGAGTTTGTGAAAACTCACTCGATGCTGTTTCTGACCGTGATTTTGCCATTGAATTTACGTTTGCCTCTTCGATGGTGATGATGCATTTATCTCGCTTTTCAGAAGAGCTGATATTGTGGAGTTCACCGCGTTTTGCCTTTATCGATATTGCCGATCGATTTTGCACGGGTTCATCGATTATGCCGCAAAAGAAAAATCCAGATGTCCCCGAACTGGTTCGTGGTAAAACCGGCCGCGTTTACGGCCACCTAACCGCCTTGCTCACTTTGATGAAAGGCCAGCCTTTGGCCTACAACAAAGATAATCAAGAAGATAAAGAGCCGCTATTTGATACAGCAGATACTTTATTAGTCACACTAGAGATTTATGCAGACATGTTACGCCTTCCATTGATTGAAAATGGCGTAGTCACTAAGGCTGGCTTTACAGTCAATAAAGATAATATGCGCCAAGCTGCTAGCG
>JAKQTB010000167.1 GCA_029569495.1 Pseudomonadota bacterium
CAGGGCATCGAAAAAGGTTGTTGTAAAATTAAAGCTTAAATTGGCTTAATTTTATCGAGATTATTCATGTACGGACGCAGCACTTGTGGCACAGTAACACTGCCATCGGCGTTCTGATAATTCTCTAACACCGCCACCAACGTGCGCCCAACCGCCAAGCCTGAACCATTAAGCGTATGCACCAACTCAGGCTTGCCTTGCTCGTTTCTAAATCGTGCCTGCAAACGGCGCGCTTGAAACGCCTCACAATTGCTCACAGAAGAAATTTCACGGTAAGTATTTTGTGCGGGCAACCAAACTTCTAAATCATAGGTTTTGGCTGCGCCAAAGCCCATGTCGCCTGTACAAAGTAAAACCACGCGATATGGTAATTCAAGCGCTTTTAAAATATTCTCAGCGTGGCCCACCATTTCTTCTAGCGCTTCATAGCTTTTTTCAGGATGCACAATTTGCACCATCTCGACTTTATCAAACTGATGCTGGCGTATCATGCCTTTGGTATCACGCCCATAAGAACCAGCCTCTGACCGGAAGCAAGGCGTATGCGCGGTAAGCTTAATTGGCAAGCTTTCTAACGGTACAATTTCGTCACGCACGGTGTTGGTGAGGGTGACTTCTGAGGTGGGGATTAAATAAAGTTTAGGAAGTTTTTCAGCTTTTCTTTTAGCTATTTCATCTTCGCTCATATTTAAAAATGCTTCAACCTGCCACCCACTGCCGCCAATAGCAAATAAATCATCCTCAAACTTAGGCAATTGCCCTGTGCCACGCAACGTTTCGGCATTAACTAAATACGGCGTATAGCATTCTTCGTAGCCGTGCTGCTCAGTTTGAGTATCAATCATAAACTGGGCAAGTGCACGGTGCAGTTTCGCCACTTGACCGCGCATCAGCGTAAAGCGTGCGCCAGATAACTTAGCGCCAGTATCAAAATCTAAACCTAGCGGCGTACCAACATCGGTATGGTCTCTAATTTCAAAATCAAAACTACGCGGTGAGCCTACCTTACGCACTTCAACGTTATCTGCTTCTGATTTACCCTGTGGCACGCTGACATGCGGCACATTGGGTACATTCAATAACAGATTTTGCAATTCTGTTTGCAACTCGGTTAAGCGCGCTTCATCGGCTTTTAATTGGTCACCTAAACCGGTAACTTCAGCCAAAATAGCACTGACATCTTCACCCTTAGACTTTGCGATGCCGATTTGTTTTGATGTGTTATTGCGCTTAGCTTGTAGGTCTTGGGTGCGCGTTTGCACAGTTTTGCGTTCAAGCTCTAGCGCGGTGAATGCTTGTGCCGGAAAATCAAAGCCACGGCTTTTTAACTGGCTGACTACACCGTCTAAATCATTTCTTAATGCTTGTATATCTAACATAAGTTTCCCTAAAATTTATTTCTTTGCCGCAGATAAACGCGAGTGAACGCAGATAATATAAATTCAATGATAAGTTTTGATATCAATCTGCGTAAATTTGCGTTTATCTGCGGCTCAATTACTTATTCGCTTTTTTATCTAGTTCTTTTAAATGTTGCAGCTTTTCTGTAATTTTACCTTCTAAGCCGCGTGGCGTGGGTATATAAAATTGCGGCACCTTATTTTGTTGTACTAATTCATCCGGAAAATAGTCTTCACCTGCCGCGTAAGCCTCAGGTTCGTGATGCGCATATCGGTATTCTTTGCCGTAATCTAACGCCTTCATCAACTTGGTAGGCGCATTTCTTAAATGTAATGGCACGGGGCGTGATTTATCTTGGCCAACAAAGGCTTTGGCCTGATTATACGCGTTATAGGCCGCGTTACTTTTGGGCGCAACCGCCAAATAAATCACTGCGTTTGATAGCGCTAATTCTCCTTCTGGCGAACCTAAGCGCTCAAAAATCTGGCAGGCTTCCAGTGCCATCCCTTGCGCGCGTGGGTCTGCCAAGCCAATATCTTCAATCGCCATGCGCACAATGCGCCGGCCTAAATACAGCGGGTCAGCGCCGCCATCTATCATACGCAAAAACCAGTATAACGCTGCATCTGGGTTTGAGCCGCGTACCGATTTATGCAAGGCCGAAATCTGGTCGTAAAACGCCTCGCCGCCTTTATCAAAACGGCGCAGTTTTTCTGCCATGGTGGTTTGTAAAAAGGCTTCATCAATCTCTGAAATATGCGCGCCTTCAGCCGCATTAAATAAACCTTCAACAAAGTTAAGCAAGCGTCTTGCATCACCATCAGCATACGCTAATACCTGCTCTCTAACCGGTGCAGAGAGCGTAATATTTTCGGCTACTAATAATCTGGCTCGTTCTAATAGCAATGCCAACTCTGATTCAGCAAGCGCATTCAGCACAAATACCTGCGAACGGCTTAATAGCGCGCTGTTGAGTTCAAACGATGGGTTTTCAGTGGTGGCGCCAATGAAGGTAACCAGCCCACTTTCCACAAACGGCAAAAAAGCATCTTGCTGACCTTTATTAAAGCGATGCACTTCGTCCACAAACAAAATGGTTTTGCGGCCATGTTGCTGTAGTGTAAGTTCTGCCCGCTCTACTGCCTCACGAATGTCTTTAATACCCGATAACACAGCAGAAATAGGAATAAATTCAGCGTCAGCAGTATTGGCAATGAGTCGCGTCAATGTGGTTTTACCCACACCTGGCGGGCCCCACAATATCATAGAGGGCAATTTGCCTGATTGAAATGCTAGCCTTAAAGGCTTATTTTCACCCAGCAAATGTGATTGCCCCACCACTTCATCTAAAGTTTTGGGACGTAACTTTTCAGCTAAAGGTGCCTGCGGGGTATTAGGTTGAAATAAATCGCTCAAAATATGGGTTTTTTCTAGTGTTTAGCATAGCAAATGGACTCATTGACATATTACGTCAAGTTGCAATGATAAACATTCACCCAATATTTTCAATGATTAGATTTTTTTGTGAGATTACCCACTAACGTTTGATTAGAAATAATGGCACTATCACCCGTGACACCTTCTTGTAGCGTATATGACATATTGGCCAGTGACAAATTCGTCGGGTCTAGCTGGGCGGAATTCACAGTCAGTAAGCCATTGGCACCTGGCCCAGTTGTTTTTAGTGGCGCATTGGTAAATGGAATTGCCCCTGTGCTTGAATTTAGCGTCGCCTTTATCTCAGCTGAAATTTTACGATTATCCAATAAGCCGCCGACAAACTTATCAGATTGCACGTCGAACTCTGCTTTATAATTAGAAAAGTTAATTTTCAAGGTTGACGTCAAATTGGCATTGGACGGCACCAGCCCACCAAGAAAGCTAATGGGTGTGGTCGCGCCATATTCTGCTTTAGCACGCAGCGTATGCAATTGCGGTAAATTTGCCAACCCCCCTTCAAACAGACTACTAGAATTTTTATCAAGCGCAACCAAAATAACAGCCGGAATCGCTTTAATAATATCGTCACTAGTATCACTTGCATCACTGCCATTATTTTTGTCTACTTTAGTATCAGTAACAGAAAAATATCTGTCTTTTTCTATGGCAGCAACTTTAGTATTACTGTCAATTTCATCCACTGACGTGCTAGCATCTTTTTGATGTTCGGTACTGCCTACCCCTGCTTTTCTGGGTGCTGCAGCACTGATTTTAACTTCTTGTGCACTATATTGCGGTGGCTGCTTACCATCGGTTTCACCTGTTTGGCCTTGATATAAAATTAAGCTACCTTGGCTATTTTCAAGATAGGCTGCACCATCGCCTACCGTCACACGCAGCACGCCATCTTTAAATTCACTTAATGTTTCAGTACCACGAATACCAATCGTTGCCACTGGGGTATTCATGCGCCACGCTTGCTTATTAGATTTTCCAATTAAACCAGTAATCGCCCTTAAGCTACCTTTTACCAACTTAAAAAAACCTTTTTCAGACCCGTCAGCTTGACCTGAAAAATGATAGTCTTCCACCTTAAACTCAGTATTAGGTTGAAATGACATATAGCCACCGTCGATAAACCGTACTTGCGCTCGTCCGTCAGCGGTTTGTATCATGTCGCCATTTTGAATATCCGCACCCTTTGTCAGTGCCCTAGTTGTACCATTTACGTCTATGGCAGTGACATTTCCTGTCACAAACTGTACCTTGCCGACTTCTGCAACTGCTAACATAGGGAGCGTCATCACCAGCAACAGTCCGAGTGTTGCACTAGCACTAAAATTGTTTTTTCTCAATTTAATCAATTTGATAGCCATAAATTATTCCCGTTTTTTTGCTGAAATTACCCACATTTAGATGAGCCATTTC
>JAKQTB010000169.1 GCA_029569495.1 Pseudomonadota bacterium
GGGCAAAGGCTGGCGTTTGGTCGTTGCCATTGCAGATGTGAGTTTTTATGTAAGGCCAGGTGGTGCCCTAGACAAAGGCGCTTTTGAGCGGGGAAATTCTGTTTATTTTCCACGCCGTGTTATTCCTATGTTGCCAGAAGCGTTGTCAAATGGATTGTGCTCGCTTAACCCAGATGTTGAGCGACTGTGCATGATTTGCGATATGCAAGTAGACGGCTTGGGTGTGGTGAAACAATATAAATTTTACTCCTCAGTCATGCGATCAAAAGCGCGTATGACCTATACACAAGTATACGAAATGTTGCAAAATCCGGATGGCGAGTTGGCACAAGAATACACCTGGTTGATGCCGCATTTGCAACATTTGAATAGTGTTTATCAGCTCATGCTTACCCAGCGAGAAAAACGCGGAGCCATTGAGTTTGAAACCTCTGAAACGATAATGGTGTTTAATGACCAAGGCAAAATTGAGAACATTATTCCTAGCCAAAGAAATGAAGCGCATAAACTGATTGAAGAATGTATGTTGGCGGCCAATGTTTGTGCAGCCGATTTTCTGCTAACGCATGAGCACCCAGCTTTATATCGCATCCATGAAGGGCCAACACCTGAAAAATTAGAGTTGCTGCGTACCTTTATGGGTGAATTTGGTTTTGGTGTGGGCGGTGGTGACAAGCCACATGCTAAAGATTATGGCAAGCTGTTGGCCCGTATTAGAGAACGACCCGACGCACAGTTATTGCAAACCGTATTATTGCGCTCAATGCAACAAGCCGTTTACAGCCCGGATAACGTCGGCCATTTTGGCTTGGCTTATGAAGCCTACGCGCACTTTACCTCACCCATTCGCCGCTACCCCGATTTACTCATCCACCGCGCTATTAAAGCGGTGCTAAATGGCGACAAATACAAAGCAGGCGATTGGAACGCGCTAGGTATGCAATGCTCAATGACCGAGCGCCGTGCCGATGATGCCACGCGTGATGTGACCAATTGGCTTAAATGCTTTTATATGCAAGATAAAATTGGCGAGGTTTTTGAAGGTACCGTTGCAGGCGTTACCAGCTTTGGCTTATTTGTGGCGCTGGATGGTGTATATGTAGAAGGTTTATTGCATGTTACAGAGTTGGGCAATGATTATTTCCACTTTGACAAAGCCCGCCACGAAATGGCTGGCGAGCGCACAGGCGTGCGTTATCGCTTGGGTGATAGGCTCACCATTAAAGTCGCGCGAGTAGATTTAGAAACCACTAAAATTGACTTTACTTTAGTCAATAAAACAGCAGATATTAATGGCGATGCTCTGCAAGCCAGTACTGGTGCGGATTACAAAGGTTCTAAAAAGCCCTCTGGCGAAAATGTGCCTAAAAAGACGACATTGAAGTTGCCTGAGAAAGCTGTGAAAGGTAGTAAAACTGGAGCGGGAAAACCTGCGAAAAAAGCGGTTAAGAAAGACCGTGTGAGGCAGAGTAAGAATAAGGGCAAACCGAAAAGATAGATTATTTTAGTATTAGAAAAAACATGCTTGATATTTAAAGGTATGCGAAAACCTAATTTTTTCCTTTTTTTTGCATCTTTAGCTTCAGCTCTTGCTGGAACAGTTTATATATTTAAAGATACTCCTTTACTCACTTTTGGTTGTAGTAAATGTGCAATTGAGTCGATTTTTTTTGTATTTTTCGGGGATCAAAGAAGTAAGTTATATATTGCTCTAGCATTTTATTGCTTAGCAATATATTTAATTTACAAGTCATTTAAGGCTAAATAATCATCTAGTGACTGAATCGCTATGATGCCTATATCGGTAAGTTAACTTAGCTCACCCATGCTAAAATGCCCGAATAACATCTTGGAAAATTATCAATGAGCGATGCCCGTATTTTATTTGGCTTTCATGCCGTGCTGAGCCGTTTGCGCCAGCATGCGGCGAGTGTGCAAGAAATTTTAATTGACCGTGACCGCGTGGATGCGCGGATGAAAGATTTGCTGAAAATGGCGGAACTTTCAGGTGTGCGCACCATGGAGGTTGAACGTAGCCGACTGGATGGCATGGCGGGCATAAATGGCCGTCATCAAGGCGTGATTGCACGCGTGGTGGATACGCCGATTCCGTATAAAGATATTCACGATATTTTAGAGTCCGACCTCACAGAACCGCCATTTTTTCTTATTTTAGATGGCGTTGAAGATCCGCATAACCTCGGCGCATGTTTGCGCGTGGCCGATGCGATGGGCGTGCATGCCGTGATTGCGCCAAAAGATAGAGCAGTCGGCCTAAACGCAACCGTGCGTAAAGTCGCCTGCGGCGCCGCAGAAACCGTGCCTTTCATCGCGGTGACTAATTTAGCCAGAACCATTCGAGAGCTAAAAGACGCAGGTGTTTTTGTGGTTGGCACCACCATGGATGCACCCAGTAATTT
>JAKQTB010000093.1 GCA_029569495.1 Pseudomonadota bacterium
CGATTGACGATGTGACTGATGAAGCGATTGATGAAGAGCTACAGGAAATATTCTTGGCGGAAGCTGAAGAGGTGCTCATTAACATTGCCCAACACTTAAAAGCGTTAGGCGTCAATGGCCGCGATAGTGAAGCGCTGGCTGATTTACGCCGTGCATACCATACACTGAAGGGCAGCGGGCGTACAGTTGGCTTAGTGGGTATGAGCAAAGTAGCCTGGGCAATTGAAAAACTGCTTAATTTAATTATTGAGCATAAGGCATTTCCAAGTCCGCAACATTTAGCGTTTATTGAGCGCGTGACAGGGGCCTTTGCGCGTTGTGTGGGGCATCTGCAGGCTGATAAAAAAGTTACGCTCAATCCAACCATTTTTCAAAAAGAAGCCGCTACCTATGAGCGCGAGTTTGAGTTATCCCTCACAGGCGAACAACCAAAACCAGTCAAAGAAGAAGTTTTAATTGGTGGCACGCGCAGATTAAGCCGCGAATTCTTTAATATCTTTTTGCACGAGGCACAGCAGCATTTGGCGACTTTAGCCGAAGCACAAAGCGCTTTGACTTTGAACTCAACGGAGTTGCCAACAGACGCCAGCTGCCGTGCAGCACACACATTAGGTAGCAACGCGTTAACCGCAGGCTTTAAGCCAACTGGGGATTTAGCACGTGCCTTAGAGTATTGGTTAGACGAACATCGAGCCAGCTGGACGGCACAACATATCAATTTATACGCGAATGTTGTGAAAGCATTATCAGATGGCATTGAGCGGATTAAAACACTTAAAAATCCAAAATCATCACGCGCATTAATTGTGGCATTGGGTGAATCCACAGCGGAAATGCAGGCAATGGCAGCCCAACAGGCGGAAGCAGCCGTACTTGAACTTGAAAAAGAAATGCAGTCTGCCGGCATTTCAGTAGATAAACTCAAAGTTAAAGTGCCGCCAGCAGGCAAGGTTGCTGATAAGAAACAGAAAAGGGAGTCTAATAAACCAGCTATTCACGAATCAGTTGAGCTGGATACACATGAGGAACCAAGCGCGGATGAGGTAGTGGTCGCACTTGATGAAATTGCTGTATTTGGGCAACAGTCATCGTTTGGTACGGAAACTGAAATAGCCGAACCACAACTTACATCAAGTCAGCAGGCCAGCAAACCGAATGTCCCAGTTGACCAAGAACTCCTGGCGTTATTTACGGAAGAAGCGCGTGAACTTGTGCCACAGGTTGGACGTGATTTGCGCGGATGGCGTAACAATCCGCATGAAACAGAATATTCAGATTCATTACAGCGTGCGCTGCATACCTTAAAAGGAAGTGCGCGGATGGCGGGGCTTGCCACAATCGGTGACAGCGTGCATCTTATGGAAGATCGCGTGATTCACGCGCTAAGGAACGCACCAACCCCCAGTGATTTTGATGAAATGTTTGCCGAGTTTGATCGCATTGGCTATATGTTGGAAGACCTCACCGGTGGTGCCAGTGAAAAGCAATCTGTTGAAGAAGTTGCCATTAAGCCAGCGGCGCCCACACGCGCTGCAGACCGCAAATATCAGTATTTGCGTATGCGTGCTGATGTGCTTGATCGACTCATTAATGAGGCGGGTGAAGTGTCGATTATGCGCTCTCGTATGGAACGAGAAATGCAGAACTTCAAGCAATCTTCCACCGATTTGACCGACAGCATCAGCCGTATGCGTGCTTATTTGCGCGAGTTGGAGATTGAAGCGGAAACACAAATGCAGTCGCGTATGAGTTTGTTGCAAGAGGCGCATGAAGAGTTTGACCCGCTAGAATTTGACCGATTCACCCGTTTGCAAGAACTCACGCGCATGCTGGCTGAAAGTGTGAACGACGTGGCCACTATTCAACACGGTCTGTTATTGAATTTAGACCAAACAGATGCCGCCCTTCAACAACAAAACCGCATGAATCGCGAACTGCAGCAGGGCTTGATGGGCGTACGGATGTTGCCGTTTGCAACCATCACCGAGCGCATGCAGCGTATTGTGCGCCAAACTGCTAGAGAGTTAGGCAAGCGCGTTGAAATGACGATTGAAGGTGAAGACATCGAGATTGATCGTGGCGTGCTCGATAAAATCGGTGCGCCGCTTGAGCATTTGCTTCGTAACGCAGTTGCGCATGGTTTAGAAACGACCGCAGAACGCCGCGCGTTAGGGAAGCCAGAAGTTGGCCAAATCAAACTTAAAGTAAGTTTGGAAAATGACGAAATTACTCTGGTTGTCACTGACGACGGAGCAGGCATCGATCTTGAAAAAGTTAAACAAAAGGCGATTGAAAAAGGGCTTTTTGAAGCGAATCAAGCATTGTCTGATCAAGCTTTGATGGCAGTAATATTCGAGCCAGGGTTCTCAACAGCGGATACGATTTCGCAAATTGCTGGCCGAGGCGTAGGTTTAGATGTGGTGCGCAGTGATATTGCGGCACTAAGCGGCCGTATTGATGTTAGCAATGTGGCTGGTCTGGGCGCGATGTTTAATATCTACCTGCCTGTCACGCTGTCGGTTGCGCAAGTGGTGATGGTACGCGCTGGCCATAAGATTTTTGCGATTCCCTCAGTAATGGTGGAACAGGTGCAAAAGTTAAAACCCGCAGATTTAAACCAAGCGTATGCAACACAAAAAATTGAATGGTCTAATCGTGAATACCCGCTGCATTATCTTGCAAAACTAATCGGTGATGCTGATACGGTGGCTGAACTTCATGCTTACACGCCCATGGTATTAATGCGTAGCGGTATTTATCGCACCGCGTTGCATGTGGATGAAATTTTGGGCAACCAAGAGGTGGTGATGAAGCAAATAGGCACCCAACTCGCGCGCGTGCCAGGCATTATCGGCGCCACCGTATTGGGTGATGGCGACATCGTTTTAGTGCTCAATGCCGTGCAGTTGGCCAATCGTGAAGCATTGTCTGTTGGTTCAGTCAAAGTGAGTTCAGCAACACCTGCCATTGAACAGCGCCGCAGAATTGCCTTGGTGGTGGATGACTCACTTACCATGCGTAAGGTGCTGTCACGCGTATTGGAGCGTGAAGACTTTGAAGTGCTGACTGCCAATGACGGCATGGATGCGGTGCAAAAATTACAGCAAATTACACCGGATATTATTCTGACAGACATTGAAATGCCGCGTATGGATGGCTTTGAATTTTCAAGGCACGTGCGTGACAACCAAGCCACCAAACATACACCGCTGATTGTAATTAGCTCTCGCACGGCCGATAAACATCGCAATTTGGCGACAGAAATCGGCGTGAATGCCTTCTTGGGTAAACCGGTGCAAGATGAAGATTTAATTGCGCAGGTCAATGCATTGCTTGGGCAAAACGCATGATCTAAAATTTCATTTTTTTAGTCTATTTCAGCACAAACCTTTTACGCTGCCATGCAAGCCTTTATTTATAAGGCTTCCAGGGCATTGTTTTTTTCTCGTAGTAAAACATGTCATTTTTGGGTTGTTTTTTCTATTAAATTATCCTAAGTATTAGTCTCTAAATTTGCGTCAATCAGGTAAAATTTAGGTTATGTCCAACGCAAACTCATTTGAACCTAGCCAAGTTTTGCAAAATGCGCCTGCATTCGTTCATTTGCGTTGCCACAGCGAATATTCGATTGTGGATGGCATTGTGCGCATTGACGATTATGTCAAACAGGCACTGGCTGACCAGATGCCGGCACTGGCGCTCACTGACCTCAATAATTTATTTGGTGCCATCAAGTTTTATAAAGCCGCACGCGGTAAGGGCCTAAAACCGATTTTGGGTTGTGATATCTGGCTAGAAAATAGCACCAATCGCGATCAACCAACTCGCTTGCTTTTATTATGCCAAACGCATGCTGGTTATCTATTGCTGTGCCAATTATTAAGCCGCGCTTACCTCACCAATCAATATCGCGGCCGTACCGAGTTTAAGCGCGAGTGGTTTGCAGAGTGCGGCACTGAGGGCTTGCTATTGCTCTCAGGGGCTATGGCGGGCGATATTGGTCAGGCCTGTTTGCAGGATAATATTGCGCTGGCAACGCAACTCGCCCAAGATTGGAATGTTTTATTCCCAGACCGTTTTTATCTCGAAGTGCAGCGTGTTGCAACGGATAACAAAGCGCAGCAGGAACATTATATTTCGCATATTCGCAGCATCGCTCACCAGCTCAACTTACCTGTGGTGGCCACGCACCCCATTCAATTTACAACGCCCGATGATTTTCGCGCGCATGAAGCCAGAACCTGTATTTCAGAAGGCTATGTGCTCGCCGACACGCGTCGGCCGAAGCATTTTACAACGGAGCAATATTTTAAAACGCAGGCGCAAATGGCCGCTTTGTTTGCCGATATGCCTGAAGCGCTTGCTAACAGTGTGGAAATTGCAAAGCGTTGTAATTTATCGCTAACCCTAGGTAAAAATTACTTACCTAACTTTCCAACACCGAATAACGAAAGTCTGGACGAATTTTTAATTCTTGAAGCGAAAAGAGGCTTAACCAAGCGAATGGAAGTGTTGTACCCGAATGAAGAAGTGCGCCATGCCAAGCAGCCTGCGTATGACGCCAGGCTTGAATTTGAAACCAAAGTGATCAATCAAATGGGTTTTGCCGGCTATTTTTTAATTGTGGCAGACTTTATTCAATGGGCAAAACACAATGGCGTACCGGTTGGGCCAGGCCGTGGTTCAGGCGCGGGTTCAGTGGTGGCCTACAGTTTGGGGATTACTGACCTTGACCCGCTTGAATACAATTTATTGTTTGAACGCTTTTTAAATCCTGACCGCGTATCCATGCCCGACTTTGATATCGACTTTTGCCAAGAAGGCCGCGATCGGGTCATTGATTATGTGAAGCAAAAATATGGGTTAGATGCCGTGTCGCAAATTGCCACTTTCGGTACTATGGCAGCCAAAGCGGTGGTGCGTGATGTCGGCCGCGTGCTGGATTTGCCCTTCCATTTTGTCGATGGCATCAGTAAGTTAATTCCAATGGAATTGGGCATTACGCTCTCCGATGCGCTGGTAAAAGAGCCACAGCTTGCCGAGCGCCGTGAAAACGAGGAAGAGTTACGCGAATTATTGGAGTTGGCATTACGGTTAGAAGGACTGGTACGTAATGTCGGCATGCATGCGGGCGGGGTATTGATTTCACCCGGAAAAATCTCGGATTTCTGCCCAGTATATTGTCAAGCCGATGGCGCAAGTTTGGTCAGCCAATACGATAAAGATGATGTGGAAGCCGTCGGGCTGGTGAAGTTTGACTTTTTAGGCTTGCGTACGCTGACGATTTTGGAATTAGCCCTCAAAAATGCCAATGGGCAACGTGCGGCTGAGGGCTTGCCACCACTGTCTTTTGAAACGCTACCCTTGAACGACAAGGCGACCTTTCAATTACTCAAAACGGCCAATACAACGGCCGTATTCCAGCTTGAATCTAAAGGCATGAAAGACATGCTCAAGCAGGCGATGCCCGATTGTTTTGAAGATATTATTGCTTTGGTGGCCCTGTATCGGCCTGGCCCGATGGATTTGATTCCGGATTTTTGCCGCCGCAAACACGGTAAGCAGCGTGTGGAATATCCGCATCCTTTAACTGAGCCAATTTTAAAAGAAACCTATGGTATTGCCGTGTATCAAGAGCAGGTCATGCAAATTGCACAAGTGGTTGCGGGCTACAGCCTTGGTGGTGCCGATTTACTCCGCCGTGCGATGGGTAAAAAGAAAGTTGAGGAAATGGATGCCCAACGCAAAACATTTGTGGAAGGCGCAACTAAAAACAACATGACCGAGCGACAAGCGACGGAGTTATTTGACTTGCTTGAAAAATTTGCTGGTTACGGCTTTAATAAATCGCATGCCGCAGCTTACGCGCTGGTGGCCTATCAAACGGCTTACTTGAAAGCGCATTATCCCGCAGCATTTTTAGCATCAACCATGTCAGCTGACATGAACAACACCGACAGTGTTCACACGTTCTACGATGATTGTGCACCGAATCAAATTGAAGTGCTTCCACCAGACATCAATCAAAGTGATTTCAAATTTACGCCTATCAACAAACAGCAAATTTTGTATGGGCTTGGTGCCGTAAAAGGCACGGGTTTGGCGGCGATTGAGGTGATTTTGCAGGCGCGCGAACAGGGCGGGCCTTTTAAAGATTTATTCGATTTTTGTAATCGGCTTGATTTGCGAAAGGTGAATCGTCGTGTTGTTGAATCTTTAATTCGAGCCGGCGCATTTGACAAGTTGTCCCCTAGCCGGAATGCGCTGTTGGCAGGCGTTGCAAACGCAATGACAGCTGCCGAGCAAAATAATGCCAACAGCAACCAAAACAGCTTGTTTGGGGATGTAGAAGATAAAGCTGCGCATGTATTACCGAGTGTGCCAGAGTGGTCTGAGCAGCAACGCTTATTGGAAGAAAAAGCTGCGCTTGGATTTTACTTTAGCGGCCATCCTTACTTTGCGTATCAAAAAGACATTAGTCAGTTTGTGAGTGCCACGCTCGCCAATTTATCACCTAAAGAGCAACCGCAGTTGATTGCAGGCATCGTGTCTGGTATTCGCATTCGTATGACAGGCCGTGGCAAAATGGCAATCGTGGGCTTAGATGACGGCACAACGCGCATTGAGGTGGTCGTCGGCAGCGAACTACTTAATCAATCACAGCAATTATTAAAAGATGATCAACTGGTGATTGTTGAAGGCCGTGTGAGTCACGATGACTTTTCTGGCGGCATTCGTGTGAATGCAAGAAAGCTATATGATTTATCTGGGCTTAGGAATTCACGCGCAAGCTTTCTAAAAATCGCTTGTAATGGGCAAGCCGACGCAGCTAAACTTAAAACAATGCTGCAACCCTATTGCAGGGCAGACACGGAAGAGCAGCGCGGTTGCCCCGTAAAAGTGGAATATCATAATAAAAGCAGTAAAGTTGAACTGATGCTGGGTAGCGCATGGCGCGTTGACTTGCATGAAGAATTGATTGCCAGCTTAACCGAATGGTTAAGCCGTGAAAATGTAAAAATCCTATATAATTAAACGCATATAATTAAACGCATTGAATTTAGAAAAGAAGCGAATCAAATGAAAATAAGTTACCTAGACTTTGAACAGCCAATTGCCGAACTAGAAGCGCAAATCGAAGGGTTGCAAGCCGCGCATGATGCCAATGATGCGCTGGATATTTCTAAAGAGCTGACGGCGCTAGAAAATAAAAACAAAAAACTGTCTGAAGATATTTACGGTAGTTTAACGGCATGGCAAATTTCACAATTGGCACGCCACCCTCAGCGGCCTTATACGCTTGATTATATTCAAGGCATATTTACGGATTTTGAAGAATTGCACGGCGATAGGGCTTATGCTGATGACCCTGCGATTGTGGGTGGACTAGCACGTTTTGAAGGGCAGCCCGTGATGGTGATTGGCCATCAAAAGGGCAGGGATGTAAAAGAGCGACAATATCGCAACTTTGGTATGCCAAGACCAGAAGGTTACCGCAAAGCCCTGCGCTTATTTCGGTTAGCGGAAAAGTTTTCGATTCCAATTATCACCCTGATTGACACGCCCGGTGCGTATCCTGGGATTGGTGCTGAAGAGCGTGGGCAGTCTGAGGCGATTGCTCGTAACTTATATGTGATGGCTGAGCTCAAAACGCCTATTATTGGCGTGATTATTGGCGAGGGTGGTTCTGGGGGTGCGCTGGCACTCGGTGTGGTTGACCAGCTGCTGATGTTGCAATATGGCACCTATTCGGTCATTTCTCCTGAAGGCTGTGCGTCTATTTTATATAAAAGTGCGGACAAGGCTTCCGTTGCGGCAGAGTCCCTCGCAATCACCGCTGACCGTTTAAAAGCCTTAGGGTTGGTTGACCGCATTATCCCAGAACCATTAGGTGGCTCTCATCGAGACCCACAAGCGGTCATGACAACATTGCGCGCTGCACTTAAAGAAGAACTTACAAAATTAAAATCTAAATCAACAAAAGTGTTGTTGGTCAGTAGGTACGAGCGCTTAATGGGCTATGGTAAATACAAAGAAATCGTTGAAAAAAAACGCTAAGACGCAGTGTGTAACAGCGGTTAATGCCACCGAACCCACGCACCTCCTACAAAAAAAACTAAGCGCATTTCTCGATCACCATCTCAACATTGGTGAACGGGAGCATCAGTCAACGAACGGCAGCATGCAGGCAAATCCGCTTCTATTGCTAGCGCTTAGCGGAGGCTTAGACTCAACAGTTTTATTACATTTACTTGCAGCCAGCCGCCAAAACCTTTCTTTTTCGCTACATGCCATGCATGTACACCACGGCTTGAGTCCGCATGCCAATGCATGGACGAACTTCTGTATCGAACAGTGCAAGCAGTTGGATGTGCCGCTACATCTCGAATACATCAATATCGAGTCAAAAAGTAAGTTAGGCGTTGAAGCAACGGCTAGAAAGTTGCGATACCAAGCGCTTTTTAATTTCAAGCTGGCAG
>JAKQTB010000201.1 GCA_029569495.1 Pseudomonadota bacterium
CCCGCTCAATGCCCGCTTCAACCCCGCAACCAATCACGCTGGTGGCAAAGCCCGTCATGGCGTTAGCGGCATGATACGCCCATTTGAGGTTTTGCGCGGTGATGATAATCCGCGTGCCGCGCATATTAATGCTTCAGCAAAAGTATCATCAATCTGTATGCCGTTTATTAACATAAATTAGGCTTTTTCATCCCCCGTCATCACTTTGCCCATCCATTCTTCAATGGTGATAATGCCTTCTTTTTGGGCTTTTTCAACATCATCATTTGAAATGACATCTTGCACCAAATCGAGCTGTTTCCAGCCTGCCAGAGGCGTTTCGCAATGCGCGCGTGGCACGTAGCGTGAATCGCGCACTTTTTGCATTTTAGGAATATAACGCGGACAATTGACCCAAAACTCAGAGAGTTTTACGGTGACGACAAAATCTGCTTCTTTATAATGCGCCATCAAGTCAGGGGCGTTTGAAATGCTGGCAGACCCTTGCACTCGCAAGCGATTGGGCGTTTCAAACGAAATAAACAATAACCCAACTTGCGGGTTGGTACTGATGTTGCCTATTGAAAAAAACATGCCGTTGCCATCATAGCTCGGGAAAATAAGCGTGGTGTTGTCCAACACTTTTACAAAACCCGCATCGCCGCCCTTGTACGAAACCGTTGGACGTCCTTGATGGTCTACGGTTGATAAGAAAAACATCTCGCTACTTTGAATAAAACCGACTGCGCCTTCATCAAACTCTGTGCGGCAAACTAGCTCTTCCACACGGTCGGCCATGGCTCTGGTGCCAAAGTCATCTTGCAATTTTCTGTGCTGTTCACCGTAGAGTCTGCTCATAGATTATCCTTATTGATTTGATTTAGACGGATTAGCGATGATTCTTCCACGACCATCATCGCTGATTTCATCATCTGCAATTTTAAAGTTATCGAGTTGAATGGTGTGGTATTTGTCAAAATATTCACTTAAGCCTTTTTCAACACCCATATCAAAAGCAGGCTTGGCCGTATGCGTGGCACCCCAAACCACTTTGACGACCTTGCCGTTTTTGACGACTAATTCACCATTTTTAAATACATAATCGGGCTTGGCAAACATAGCCTCACGGTCTGGTTGGTCAGTATAAACCGTAATATCGGCTTGTGCGCCCACGCCTAAGTGGCCGCAGTCATTGAGGCCAATAAGCTTCGCCGCGCCAGCGCGTGTCATGATGGCAATTTCATATAGGCTGTATTCGCGGTTTAAGCTGGTAAGGTTGCTCATGGCTTGCGCATCTAAATTGAGTTTTGCAAACGCTTCGTTTCTAAAGGTTTTGTCCATCAGTAAACGAATTAAATGTGGGTAGCTAGTGAATGGCGCGCCATTGGGATGGTCGGTGGTTAAAAAGATGCGCCACGGATCTTCTACGCTCAAAAATAGCTCCAAGCCTATTGCCCACTGCAAAGCATTCACGTAGTTTTGGTCGCGATATTTAAACGGCACCACGCCACAACCTGCATCGCATTCAATATCCATAATCACCGACTTTTTCGGGTTGGCGTGTTTAGCATTGAGGTGCTGCATCATGGTGTCGCCCGATGCGGTTACGGTTTGGCCAAATAATATTTGCCCGACATCAGCGGTGATGTGTTTGTTTTTGTTTAAAGCTTCGGAAATTTGCGCAGCGGCCGATGAAAACTTTTTTTCGCCCTCAGTGCCGTAGCTATGGAACTGGATATGCGTCAGGTGCATTGGCAAGCCATCGGATGCGCCCATTGTGTCTAATGTGGTTTGAAAGTTGCCGGCTGCGCCTAAATTATTGCAATGCACGTGCAATGGTTTGGCAATACCGAGTTCATGCACGGCGCGGCTGAGTTTTTGCAAAATCTCACGTGGAGTCACTTGATAATGTACATTATTTTCATCTAAATCGAGGCGTCTCTGGTTAAACTTAAAGGCGTTAATACCGCCAGGGTTCACCACTTTAATGCCAATCGCTTGCGTGGCGTGCAATGTCCACGCGACATAATCATTAATGGCTTTTTGGTCTGCGTTTTGATGAAGCAAGCGCAAGAAATAATCATCGTTACCCAACATGGCGTAACCGCCTTTATCAATCATCGGCGTGTCGCCCATTTCAAGATGCGCATGGCGAGCATTGATAGGCAAAATGGCGGGTTCAAAAGCTGCGGTGTAGCCCATTTCAATATAGCGAAAGCCAGTATCAGTGGTGCTGGGCGTGGCGTTGTGGCTGCAGTTGGGGGTGCAAACGTGTGCTTCAGGCTCTGTATAGCCTTTTGTTTCTTGAAGCCTTTTTTCTTGAAATTCGGGCAACATCATGCGGGCAATGTTAATTTTGCCGCCGCCGATATGGCTATGCATGTCAATGGCGCCCGCCATCACCACCTTGCCCGTGAGGTCAAATGTTTGCGTGATTTTACTCGGGTCTAACGGCTTAGGCACGATGCGCCCCTGAAACAGGTAAAGGTCTTCCTTTACGCCATTTTTTTGATGCGCTGGGTCGTAAATCATCCCGTTTTTGAGGTGAGTAATCATCAGAGTTGCACCTCAATTTGGCTAAGAATGGCGCTTAGCGTGGGGTAGGTAGCCTCTCGACATTTTTTGAGCGGAAGTGTGACTGAGCCATCCACTCTAAACAGTGTGCCGTTGCAATCTAGGCCGGGCGTGGCGACTGGTATAAAGACATCTGGTGCATGTTCAAATCCAGAATCATCTTGCCCCAAAGCAATCAGTGGCAAGTTGGCGTCTTTTGGCAATTTATCTGGGCTGTAGCTATTGACCCATACCATACAATCATGTGCGATAGGCGCATCGTTGAGCGTTACGCCACTTAGCCAGGTATGCGCGTAGCTGATGCTGGTGTCGCCATCACTGCCGCCCAGCGCTAAACTTGCAGCGCGCGTGGTTTGGTTTAACAGCACGGCCGATTCGGTGATGTTTTGTATAGTGAGCTCCGCATGTGGAAAATCCAAATCTTTGGCAACCCAAGCCAATACGCCATATTTTGCCTGTTTTAGTTTAGTTGCAATGTCACTTAATGCACTGATGGGTATACCCGCTACATGCGTACATTTGAGCGTTTTACCTTGAATTAAAGCGCGGAATGCAGCGGTCACTTCTGGCAAAGCTTCTGTGTTGCAGGCCAATACGGTAGGCTTGTTACCCGTGGGTGAAATGCCTGCGCTAGTGTTGATATTTTCACCAATATAAATAATGTCACGCTGATTGGCATCGCAAAAAAGCGCATCTTTCACCCAAATAAAGCGTTCAAAAAAGCGTGGGTTATGCGTGACAATATCGGTACCAAAACACACCAGCACATCGGCGCGGTGTTTAACTTCAGTTAATGTGGTTGTTTGCCAACCAGCGCTTTGCAGCACACGTAAATTGCGTTGCGTGCTTTGCGCATTGATGTGTTGCATAGCAGCGTTGGTTTTTTGCGCTAAGTTAAAAAGCGCTCTAAAGCCTAGAATATCTGTGCTTAGGCCCGCAAATAATGGCGCTTTTGCAGCTTTGAGCAGTTGCGCAGCATGCTGAATGGCGGCCTGTAGGCTCGCAGGTTCCCCGGCTATTTTTGGGGTAGTGACAATTTGCGCTTGCTCAAAGAAGCGCTGACTTTTACTACAGTTTTGATTGCGCACCTGAATGGTTTGCTGATGAATTACAATTTGCACGTCATCACAAAGTAAACCACAAGCAGGGCAGGTGGCGTTCATCGTGGTTGCATTTAAATGTGCTGAATCCATGAATTAGATTTTGCCACAGACTTTTGTTTTATGTGAATATTTATTGCAATTGTTGTGCTGAAAACGGTGCATTATGTGCCCACATTAGAAATGCCTTTTTGGGCTTCATTTAACCGCAACCTTTTTTGATGCTCTGCGAGCCTTTATTTATAAGGCTTCCAGAGCATAAATATTTTCTCGGAGAAATTTTAGCTGGTTTAAGGTTATTTTTGCGCATAAAAAATGGGTTTAAGTGATGCACTTAAACCCATTGGTTTTTTGAGGCTCAATCTAATTAAAAGTTATGCGTGTATTGCAAGCTTAATATATCGACACTGCCGTCGTAATCACCTTTGATGCGGCCTTTGGCGACACCCAAATTATCATCAATGCTCGCATCACTAATAAATAGATGCGCGTAACCTACATCAAAAGCTGAATTAGGTGTGATTTTCCAATTGGCACCAAGTGCTAGCCATTTTCTGTCGTTACCAGGAATGCGTGCGGTACGATATTGGTCACTAATAGCCTCTTCGTCATAGGCGAGGCCAGCGCGTAACTTAACGGCATCGCTATAACGGTAGTTTGCACCGATGGAGTAACGTAATGTGTTCTCCCAGTTTTCTGGGGTTGCAGTGAGCAGGCTGCCATTGTCACGGTAAACAGCTAATTCTTGAAATTGGCTCCAGCGTGTCCAGGTAACATCTCCCATTAAATCCCAAGTGTCATTCAAACGCGTGAAGGCGCTGACTGAGAAATTTTCAGGGAGGGTAACATCCGCTTTTACGCCGCCATTTGGCGTGGCGGCAACAAATGGCGCTGGCAAGCCTGCAGGGCGGTTAAACTTAACTTTTCCATCCAAGTGTTGTTCGACTTTTGAGCGATAAGCCACGCTGAGTCTTGTATCAGCTGTGGCTTGGTAAATTGCGCCTAAGTTAAAACCAAAGCCCCAGTCGTCACCTTTTACTTTAGAGGTGCCTTCGCCAAATGAAACAAGCGGCGCTGGGTTTAAAAAGTTGACGGCACTAGTGAGTTCAGCTTGAATCCACATGGCCGAAAGGCCTGCGCCTAAAGAAAGTTGGTCATTCACTTTAAAGGCAATTGCAGGGTTAATGTTGACCGTTTTTACTTCCGATTTAATGGCGTGAAAACGACCAATCCAGCTTTTGTCATATTCTGTTTTTAAACCAAAAGGCGCGTTAACACCAAGGCCAAATTTAACCGTATCTGTCAAGTCGCGCTTGTAATAAAAATTCGGCACAAATGCTAGGTCGCCAGCATTGCCACCGTTACCACCTCGTGGTCTTAGTAGGCCGGTAGAGGCGCCATCCGGATTGAAGTCCGCATTCGGATTAATTAAGTGCAAGGCGCCAACAATTTGCGTACCTTCAATATATGTCATGCCAGCAGGGTTAAAAAATATCGTACTTGCATCTTCAGCCACAGCACCGCCACCTGCGTAGGCATTGCCCATGCCGCTTGCACTTTGCTCAATCAGTGCAAAACCTGCAGCTTGTGATTGGCATGCAACGCCGAATAGTGCTGCTGCCACTGCTATTTTAATGTTGCTGTTGACCTTCATGTTTAAACTCCCCCGCCTGAGATTGATGTTTTAACTGTACTTGTAACAAGTCGTGATAAATTGTAACAAACAGCATCTTACTGATTTTTATATGCATAGTACAGTTTTCATCAATAGATGCCGCTGACGTGGCATGAAGCGATATAAATTGTGTCAAAAAGACCACACTTTATTTATCAGGGGAATGCAATTTTAGGTTTATTAAAAGTGCTAAAAATGGTATTTTATCGTTCTTTTCAATATGTTAATTAAATGGAGTTGTTATGGCTGTTCAACGTACGCTTTCTATCATTAAACCAGATGCAGTAGCTAAAAATGTGATTGGTAAAATCTACACACGTTTTGAAAATGCTGGCTTAAAAATTGTTGCTGCAAAAATGGCGCAATTAACACAAGCTGAGGCTGAAGGTTTTTACGCCGTGCATAAAGAGCGTCCTTTCTTTGCTGATTTGGTTAAATTTATGATTTCTGGCCCGGTGATGATTCAAGCGCTAGAAGGCGAAAATGCTGTGCAAGTGAACCGTGATTTGATGGGTGCGACTAACCCTAAAGAAGCGGCTGCTGGTACGATTCGTGCTGATTTTGCTGAAAGCATTGATGCAAACGCTGTGCATGGTTCAGATTCAGCTGAAAATGCTGCAATTGAAATTAAATACTTCTTTGGTTAATTTAATAATTTACTTTAAATTAACTCAATAATACATTGATTAATTTATTAAATTACAATCAAACGCAACTCGCCGAATACTTTAAAAGTATCGGCGAGAAGCCTTTTCGCGCTAAGCAGTTAACACGCTGGATACACCATTTTGGTGTGCATGATTTTGCGCAAATGACGGATATTGCTAAAAGCCTGCGTGATAAATTAGTGCAAGAAACAGAGATTACATTGCCGACCGTGCAATTGGAGAAAATCTCTAACGATGGCACCCGAAAGTGGCTGATAGGGGCTGATGTTGCCAACAGCATTGAAACGGTCTTCATTCCTGAAGATGAT
>JAKQTB010000202.1 GCA_029569495.1 Pseudomonadota bacterium
ACTGCATATCAACGCTTCTATAGTCTGCCTGCAGCAACTCTAAAAGCGCATCAAGTAAAAAGGCGTAATCATCCAAATACGCATTCAAATGCGCTTTGCCATCTTTACTGGTTGCGAGTAATTGAGCATTCACCCACATATTTTCACGTACAAAATCAACTGCATTTTGCGCAAATGCTATCCAGTCAGTTCGATTAAATACGCGGCCTGCTCGCGCCAAGCCTTTGATTGCCAGTGCGTTCCAGCTCGTTAAAATTTTGTCGTCACGTGCAGGGCGTGAGCGTTTTTCACGTGCTTCAAATAACTTAGTACGCGCATTATTCAGGGCAACGTACTCATCGTCTTCCGGCGCCATGGTTAAATAGGGATGCCATGCACGTACACCTGAATGCGGATTTTCAAAATTTGCAGCGCGATCAAAACCAAAACAGCGGCTTGCTGCAATAAATTCCTCTGGCGTCAGTAATGCTTTAACTTCTTCTCGTTGCCATACATAAAATGCGCCTTCTTCTGCGTGGCCGTGTGCATCTAATGAATCAGCATCCTGAGAAGAGTAAAAGGCGCCACTCGCATGTCGCATTTCATAAATCAACCACGCAACGGTTTCTTCAACCACGACTTCAAAGCGAGGATTCTGACTAATTTGCCAGCCATCGGTGTAGAGACATAATAATTGGCCGTTGTCATAAAGCATTTTTTCAAAATGCGGGATATTCCAGCGCTCATCTACTGAATATCGACAAAAACCTCCGCCGATATGGTCATAAATGCCACCCGATGCCATTGCAGTGAGCATTTGCAAAGCCATGGCCTCCGCTTGTAAATTTCCTGACTTGGCATGATGCAGCAATAAAGTCACATCTGCTGGGTTAGGAAATTTAGGCGAAGACCCAAAACCGCCATGCTCAAAATCAAAGCTCTCACGTAGCTGCTCAAAGGCCAACTCAATGGTATGTTCGTCGGCTGTCACGGTTGTATTAGCCATTGGAATAGTGCGCGCCAAAGCGCTGGCAAGCTGTTGAGTTTGTATGTTGATATCAGCACGATGCTCGTGATAATAAGCTGCAACACGTGGAATTAAGTCAGCAAAACCCGGTAGCTGATAGCGTGCTGATTTTGGAAAATACGTGCCAGTAAAATAGGGTTGTTGATTGGGTGTTAAAAAAACAGTGAGCGGCCAGCCCCCACTTTTTTGTGAAAGCATACTGTGGGCAGTTTGGTAGATTTGGTCAATATCCGGCCGTTCTTCTCGATCTACCTTGATGTTGATAAAGTGCGCATTCAAGAGTTCAGCTACTACTGGGTCTTCAAATGATTCATGCGCCATCACATGGCACCAATGACAGGCTGAATAGCCAATGGATAGCATTATTGGCTTATCCTGCTCACGCGCTAAAGTGAGCGCTTGCTCACTCCACGGATACCAATTAACCGGGTTGTCAGCATGTTGCAGAAGATAAGGACTCGTTTCTTCTGCAAGCCGATTTGACATGTTTTATAGAGTTTCTACGCTATATTCCACTGACAGCACATGCGTTCTGTTGGGTGAAATAACCACTGCGTTTTCTAGCGCATTCGCCGTTTCCACGCATACCATCGTCCGCCACTCATCGGGTGCGCCCATATCGCCCATTTGTTCTGCTTTGTCGGCCCATGGCGTCCAAACCACGGTAGACTGGCTGCCAGATTTTGATATTCTAATCTGACGATGTAAACCCGTGTCTTCTATCATACAGTCTGCTGTGGTGTTGAGATAGACACGGTCAAACTCCCCATTAAAGCGAACGTCATTTTTTTCAACACGGCGCTCATAGGCAAATACTTTGTCAGAATACAAAGCATCTTCTAAGCCCTTAACGTGTACATTTGAAATATCGCTGACTTTAAAATAGGTATGAAAAGCTTCACCTACCACAAAGGGGTGGCTTGCTTTGTTCGTTGTTGCTAAATCAATTTTGAGCGTTTCACCGATGGTGATGGTCATCGCCAGTAAATGCGGGTAAGACAACTGGCGTCTTGATTCTGCTGTTTCCATCATCTGCAACACCAAGCGCGTTGCGCCATTTTTTAGGGTATCTGCATCCACAAGCTGCCATGGAATTACCCTTGCAAAACCGTGCGGGCAAAGTGCGCTATCGGTTGGGTGTGCGCCAAACCAAGGCCAACAAATTGGAATACCACCACGTATGGATCGCCCTTTAATGAATCGCGCATTACTTGACAACCATAACACAGGCTGATCTTGAGATTTTGGTTGCCAAGTCATCACATGGCCGCCCTGTAGGGCGATTTTTGCTGTGGCTAATCGATTTTCAATCTCGATATATTCCAAACCACTTTCATCTTGACTAAATTTTAATTGTGGCTGGATCATAAAATCTATATTGCTCTCTGACATGACGCTAACCGTTCTCCAAAGTTTTTATATTCTATTGTTTTAATTATTTTTTACGATATTATACATTGTAAATAGTCGTTAACGCTCAATCTGAGAAACATCGCGCACCGCGCCGCGTGCCGCGCTGGTGCTCATGGCCGCATACGCGCGTAACGCTGGTGAAACAGTACGCTCACGGTTTACCGGTTTCCATGCGTCTTTGCCTTTGGCTTCCATTTTAGCGCGGCGGTGCGAGAGCTCTTCGTCTGACACAGCTAAATGAATTGTCCGGTTTGGAATATCAATTTCAATCGTATCATTTTCTTCCACCAATCCAATCGCGCCTCCTTCAGCGGCCTCTGGTGAAGCATGACCAATGCTCAAACCAGAAGTTCCACCCGAAAAGCGGCCGTCAGTGAGCAACGCACAAGCCTTGCCTAAATCTTTTGACTTTAAATAACTCGTTGGATAGAGCATTTCTTGCATGCCCGGGCCACCGCGTGGGCCTTCGTAGCGGATCACAACCACATCACCAGCCACAATCTTATCGGCCAAAATGCCTTCCACAGCAGCGTCTTGCGATTCAAAAATACGTGCGCGCCCGGTAAATTTAAGAATACTGTCATCCACCCCTGCCGTTTTCACAATACAGCCATCTTGAGCAATGTTGCCATAAAGTACCGCCAACCCACCATCTTGTGAATACGCGTGGGCTTTATCTCGAATGCAACCTTCAGCGCGGTCATCGTCTAAGGTTGGGTAGAGCATACTTTGCGAAAACGCGATGGTTGTGACAATGCCCGCAGGCGCAGCGCGGTAGAATTTCTTAACGTCTTCATCTTGGGTGACTTTAATATCCCATTTATCTAATGCTTCACCCAAAGTGGCACTATGTACGGTGGGCGTGTCGCGATGAATGACGCCGGCACGGTCTAGCTCACCTAAAATCCCCATCACGCCACCCGCATGGTGTACATCTTCCATATGATATTTTTGCGTGGCTGGTGCTACTTTGCATACGCATGGCACTTTGCGTGAAATATGATCAATATCACTCATGGTGAAATCAACGCCAGCCTCATGCGCTGCGGCCAAAAGGTGCAATACCGTATTGGTTGAGCCGCCCATGGCCACATCCAAGCTCATGGCATTTTCAAAAGCTCTCATATTCGCAATCGAACGAGGCAAGACAGAATAGTCATCTTGTTCGTAATGGCGCTTGGTGATTTCAACAATCAAACGCCCTGCTTTTAAGAAAAGTTCTTTGCGAGCGCCGTGCGTGGCGAGTGCCGAGCCGTTACCCGGCAAACTCAAGCCTAACGCCTCGGTTAAGCAGTTCATTGAGTTTGCGGTAAACATACCAGAACATGAACCGCAGGTTGGGCAAGCCGAGCGCTCTATCGCCTCAGATTTTGCATCTGAAACCTTACTGTCAGCTGCGGCCACCATTGCATCAACCAAATCTAGTTTTAGCATTTCACCTTGCCAGTTCACTTTACCCGCTTCCATCGGCCCGCCAGAAACAAACACCACTGGAATATTCAAGCGCAATGCCGCCATCAGCATGCCTGGGGTAATTTTGTCGCAATTTGAAATACATACCAGCGCATCAGCACAATGCGCATTCACCATATATTCTACAGAATCTGCAATTAAATCGCGGCTAGGCAGGCTATACAACATCCCACCGTGACCCATGGCGATGCCGTCATCCACCGCGATGGTGTTAAATTCTTTTGCCACACCACCCGCTTTTTCAATTTCACGCGCGACTAACTGGCCTAAATCTTTAAGATGTACATGGCCAGGCACAAACTGCGTAAAAGAATTGCAAACCGCAATAATCGGTTTATCAAAATCACCGTCTTTCATGCCTGTGGCGCGCCATAAAGCGCGTGCGCCTGCCATATTGCGGCCGTGGGTGGTGGTACGTGAACGATAAACTGGCATGATAAAAATTCCGTAGTAAACGAGTCAACAATTATTATATGTAATTTTAGACTAGCTGACGCTAACTCGCCAAAGAAATATGCAATATAACGCGTTATATTGTCAGCAGATTTAATTTTAAAGTGTGACATAGTTAAAAGTGCGCCCTGACCCAAACGTTTGGTTTTACAATACAGGCATGGTTGTATCTAAAAATAAAATGAAAATTGGCTTGGCGCTAGGTGGTGGATCGGCGCGCGGCTGGGCGCATATTGGTGTACTGAACGCGCTGACCGAGCAAGGCATTGTGCCTGACATTGTGTGCGGTACGTCCATTGGGGCGCTGGTCGGCGCGTCTTACGCATCAAATAACTTCCATCAGCTAGAGCAATGGGTGTGTTCACTCACAAAATTTGAGCTGGTGAAATTTTTTGAAATCAATACTTCAATGAACGGTTTTGTGGACACCGCGCGGCTGCACAGTTTTTTAAATGCCTGCGTAGCCAGTGATAGCGCGCAAATTGAGGCGCTCACCAAGCGCTTTGCGGCAGTAGCCACCGAGCTAGATACAGGCAGAGAGGTTTGGCTCACCAAAGGCGCAGTGCTGGAAGCCGTTTGGTCATCCATTTCACTACCTGGGCTTTTTCCGGCAATTAAATATCATGACAAGTGGCTGGTGGATGGCGGCTTGGTGAATCCTGTGCCCGTTTCGGTGTGTCGAGCATTGGGGGCAGATGTTGTAATTGCGGTCAACTTGAATGGTGACATTGTGGGCAAGCATTTTCAAAAACCGCGCACCGTTGATCATGCACCAACCGCTGCCAAATCATCTGAAAACAATGGCATGGTTCAAAAAATCACCGATTTAGTGAGCGATTATACGTCGTCCATGTTTTCAAATAACAATGATAATGAAGAGCAAGCGCCCAGCTTGTTTGAGGCGATTGCAGGCTCCATCAATATCACCCAAGATAGAATTACCCGTAGCCGTATGGCGGGTGATCCACCCGACATTTTGCTCTCCCCCAAGTTATCGCACATAGGTTTACTAGAATTTTACCGCGCAAATGAAGCTATTATTGAAGGCAAAAACTGTGTGGCGCGCATGTTGCCAGAAATTCATTACACTTTAAAACTTAAGTGATTTTTTAATGCCTTAAATCACTAAAAATGCGCGCTTTTTAAGACAAACCTTTTTCGATGCTCTACGAGCCTTATAAATAAAGGCTCGTAGAGCATAAAAATTTTCTCGTGTTTTTTTCGTCCTATTTTATTCATTTTTTTGCATCAACATTCAAGCTAAAGCATATAAAATTTTCAGCGGAAAATGCCCAACATCAAAACCATTTTTGATAAAACCACTTTATCGAATTAAATTAGGTAAAATCCTACTTTCATCTAAAAATAGCCCAAAAGACCATGCTTGTTCACCCACAGTTTGACCCCGTTGCAATTCACATCGGCACATTTGGTATTCATTGGTATGGGCTCATGTACCTAACGGCATTTTTAGCTTTTTTTGGCCTTGGCAAATGGCAAACCCAACATCGTACTTGGCATGGCTGGACCACTTCAATGCTGGATGACGCGCTGTTTTTTGGCGCACTTGGTGTGGTGGTTGGCGGGCGCTTTGGTTATGTATTGTTTTATCAGCCAGGCCACTTTGTTGAAAATCCGCTTGATATTTTTAAAACTTGGCAAGGCGGCATGAGCTTTCATGGTGGCTTTTTAGGTGTGCTCGTTGCTATGTGGGTTTTTGCGCGCAAATATCAACTCAAATGGCTGAGCATTATGGATTTTGTCGCGCCACTCGTGCCGTTGGGGTTAGGCGCTGGGCGAATGGGCAACTTTATCAATGGCGAATTATGGGGCAGACCCACCGATTTAGCTTGGGGAATGGTGTTTCCGCAAGCAGATGCGCTTGCGCGACATCCTTCGCAACTGTATCAATTTGCCATTGAAGGCATCATCATGTTCGCGGTGCTGTGGTGGTATTCAAGCAAGCCACGACCCGTTGGCGCGATTTCGGCTTTATTTCTCATCATTTACGGCACAGGCCGATTTTTGGTGGAGTACGCGCGCGAACCAGATAGTTATTTAGGCTTACTGTCACTGGGCTTTAGCATGGGCCAATGGCTAAGCCTCCCCATGATTGCCATCGGCATTTGGATGTGGCGACGAGCAGTTCAACAAAAGTTTTCTTAAATTTCAATTTAATCTGTCGAAGAATTGTCATCCTTATTCATTGGATGACACTTTATCGTTAATCTTGCGGGTACATGATTTTTCAGTTCAAATAATTCAATAAAATTCAATTGGTTATAAAAACCAATCATGCTGTTTATCTCTAAATTTTTTGGCATACGCTTTGCTTATCTATGTATAGGGTCAACTAATCTGACTCAACATTGTCACAGCGTGATGTATTTTGGAGTAAACGACCATGAAAAATTTAATTGATAAACTTTTTAAAAAAGAATCAGAGTTGAGCTACATTATGCCGCAATATCAGCCTGCACAATTTGACTTGATCAGCACGCGCGTAGTCAACAAAGAATATGATTTAAAAGATCCGGCAGAATCTTTTGAAATTGACGACATGCAAATTGATAATATTTATCAACGCATGTAAGTGTAAATGCAATCAGCGATGCAGTTTATTGTGTTGCCGTGACTGGTGTCTGCTCACACCGGCAACCCGCAAGTGAAGGTGCTTAGTCACTTGCCCACGTGTACGTGCGCGCCAGTGTTTGAAAGAATTCGGCTTTAATTGGCTACGCATCAACCTAATCACGCCATCTTGATTAAGGTTAAATTGAACCGCAATCGCCTCAAATGCAGTTCGGTCTTCCCAGGCCATTTCTATGATGCGCGATACATCCTCTTCACTCAGTGAATGTTCTAGCAGCACCGCTTTATGTCTTTCCATTGGCTATCTTGCCAAATTTTAAAAAATTCTTTGCGTGATAACGGCGGCGGCGCATCAAGTGCCGATTGATGAAACGCTGCGTGATGTTTTAAGTACACCTCATACGCATCGTCGCCCGTGAGGCGACGCACTATGTGCCATAAATGTTTTAACTTTTTAAGCATGATTTACGCTTAATCTCTCACCCATGCATTCTCTAATTGGGTCACTTCATGCGGCGTTTCAGACAGTGCCGCAACCGGCTTACCTGCCAAATATCGTACACACAAACGCAACATATCCAGTAACACCACCCACAACACCACCACAAAAAATAGCGTTAAATATGCATCCAGATGCTGATTAAATATTAACTGTGGTGCCACGGCCGCTTTTTCAGGTGGTAGTATGCCAGCAGCCAATTTGGTACTTAAATCGTTCGCAGCGGCAAAAAAACCAACCCGAATATCACTGCTGAATATTTTTTCATAGGCGGCTGTAGTGGTAATAATCACTAACCAAAACAATGGCAAACCCGTTACCCATGCATATTTCAATTTACCCGATTTAACCAAAACGCCTGTTGCTACGCATAAGGCAATGGCAGCCAGCATTTGGTTCGCAATACCAAATAATGGCCATAAAATATTTACGCCACCATTCGGGTCTATCACGCCGATATATAAAAAGTAACCCCAGCCTGCCACCACAATCGCACTGGTTAAAATCACCGAGGGCATATAAGAAGTTTCACCAAGTTTTTTATTAAAATTCCCTAACAGATCTTGTAGCATAAAACGCCCGACTCGCGTACCTGCATCAAGTGTGGTTAGAATGAAAATGGCTTCAAACATAATGGCAAAATGGTACCAAAGTGCCAACATGCCCTTACCAAATGCGCTGCCAAAAATACTGGCCATACCAACTGCCAAACTCGGTGCGCCACCCGTGCGCGCAAATAAACTGCTCTCACCCATATCTTTGGCAAGTTGGTTCATTTGCTCAACTGTCACGGCATAGCCCCAACTATTGATTTTTGCCACAGCATCAACGGCCTCTTTACCCACCACGCCTGCAGGGCTGTTAATTGCAAAGAAA
>JAKQTB010000020.1 GCA_029569495.1 Pseudomonadota bacterium
AATCTTTTGGGCTTAAATACAGGCAGGCAAAGTGGCCATTTTCAAATTGATTTGCCAGCAATTGATTGCCACCAACTAGCGCTGTTGTTGAATAAGTGTGGCCTTTGGCTTGAAAAATCTGGTCTTGTTCAATCTTTCCAAGCTGGCTGATGGCACCGTCCACAGGGCAAATAAACTTAGCTTTTGCAATCGGCCTCGCACCTGCTTTTAATGGGCGCGTGAAGAACTCGTTAAATGTGTGGTAGCTCGAAATGTCGGGGTTAGCAGCCTCATTCATATTGACCTGATAGCGCTTCACAAACCAGCGTATCACCGCGGTGGTGGTATTGCCGCCTTCTAAATGGGCGAGCTTGCCGGCCAGTGCGGTAATGGCTTGTTTGGGCATTAAGTATTGTAATAAAACAGCGAGCTTCATACTTTTTTTCCTAATAAAAAAGCGGGGTGCTGATTTAGCATCCCGCCTAATTTACATCGGCTGAAATAGATTAGTTCTTCGATTGTGACATTTAATGTTGATCAATTCTTCGATTGATCAACTAATTTATTTTTCGCAATCCAAGGCATCATGGCGCGTAATTGGCCGCCCACTTGCTCAATTGGGTGCGCTGCATTTAAACGACGACGCGCAGTCATTTCTGGGTAGTTAGTGCGGCCTTCTAAGATGAATTGTTTTGCATAGTTGCCGTTTTGAATGTTGGCTAAACATTCTTGCATGGCGTAACGTGACTCATCATTAATCACTTTAGGGCCAGTCACATATTCACCGTATTCCGCGTTGTTCGAAATTGAGTAGTTCATGTTGGCAATGCCACCTTCGTACATCAAATCAACAATCAATTTCAATTCGTGCAAGCATTCAAAGTAGGCCATTTCTGGCGCGTAACCTGCTTCAACTAAAGTTTCAAAGCCGGCTTTTACTAGCTCAACCGCGCCACCACAGAGGACTGCTTGTTCGCCGAACAAGTCTGTTTCAGTTTCTTCACGGAAATCCGTTTCAATCACGCCGCCTTTAGTGCCGCCGTTCGCAGCAGCGTAAGAAAGAGCGATGTCTTTGGCTTTACCAGATTTGTCTTGATAAACTGCGATTAAAGAAGGCACACCGCCACCTTTAAGGTATTCTGAACGCACAGTGTGGCCTGGGCCTTTAGGGGCAATCATGATCACGTCTAAATCTGCGCGTGGCACGATTTGGTTGTAGTGAATGTTAAAGCCATGTGCAAATGCCAACGCTGCGCCTTTTTGTAAGTTTGGTGCGATTTCCGCATCAAAAATGGCTGCCATGGTTTCGTCTGGTAATAACACCATTACAACATCCGCTTGTTTCACTGCATCAGCAATTTCTAATGTGTTGTGGCCAGCAGCCACGGCTTTTGCCCAAGAGCTGCCACCTTTGCGAAGGCCGATAGTGACGTTTGCGCCGCTATCTTTTAAGTTTGCAGCGTGTGCATGGCCTTGTGAACCGTAACCTACAATCGTTACTTTTTTACCTTTGATTAAACTAAGGTCAGCGTCTTTGTCGTAATAAACTTTCATTATTTGCTCCGTAAATTGTATTAAATTTCGTGAAATGTGAAATGTGAAATATGAAATGTAACAACCACGTTGGGTTAATACGTTTCACTATTCACCTTTCACTTTTTACATTGACTGATTAAACTTTTAAAATTCGGTCGCCGCGCCCGATGCCCGATGCGCCAGTGCGTACGGTTTCGAGGATTGCAGCTTTATCTAAACTTTCGATAAAAGCGTCTAACTTGGTGCCTGAGCCGGTAAGCTCAATTGTAAAACTACCATCAGCCACATCGATAATGCGGCCGCGGAATATATCGCACATGCGTTTCATTTCTTCACGAAACGCGCCTGTGGCTTTTACTTTAACCAACATCAATTCACGTTCAATGAATTTTCCGTCGTTTAAATCAAGTACTTTCACAACATCAATCAGCTTATTCAGCTGTTTGATAATTTGCTCAATCACTTCGTCTGAGCCTGCCGTTACAATGGTCATGCGTGACAAAGTGGGGTCTTCAGTCGCAGCCACGGTGAGGGACTCAATATTGTAACCGCGCGCAGAAAATAAACCTGATACGCGTGAAAGTGCACCTGATTCGTTTTCCATTAACAATGAAATAATATGACGCATTATAAATCCTCCGCACCAATATCATTCGCCAAAATCATCTCAGACAAACCTTTGCCTGCCTCAATCATTGGGAATACATTTTCTTTTTGGTCGGTAATAAAATCCATAAATACAAAACGCGACTTCATGGCAAATGCCTCTTTTAATGCGCCTTCAACGTCACCCGGTTGCGTAATTTGCATGCCAACATGGCCGTAAGATTCTGCCAGTTTCACAAAGTCAGGCAGGCTATCCATGTAAGACTCGGAGTAACGGTTTTCATAAAAGAACTCTTGCCATTGACGCACCATGCCTAAATAGCGGTTATTGAGCAAAATCACTTTAATCGGCAAGTGGTATTGCTTGCAGGTTGAAAGCTCTTGAATATTCATTTGAATACTGCCTTCACCCGTCACACAGGCCACTTGCGCGGTAGGGTCGGCAAATTGACAGCCCATCGCGTACGGTAAGCCAACGCCCATCGTGCCGAGGCCGCCCGAGTTAATCCAGCGGCGCGGTTTGTCAAACTTGTAGTATTGCGCTGCCCACATTTGGTGCTGACCAACATCGGACGTCACATAGGCTTCGCCTTTGGTAACTTCCCACAGTTTTTGAATCACATACTGCGGTTTGATCAAGCCGTTGCTATTGTCGTAATCAAGGCATAGTTTGCTGCGCCATGAGTCAATTTGCGCCCACCATGCTTTTAAAGCGGAAGATTGCTTGGGGTTTTCAGCAGCAACAAGCTCGTTCATTTCAGCCAGCACAGACTTCACATCACCTACAATCGGTACGTCTACTTTCACCCGTTTTGAGATGGAAGAGGGGTCAATATCGATGTGAATAATGGTGCGAGACTTATTAAAAAAGTGTTTGGGGTTGCCAATCACGCGGTCGTCAAAGCGTGCGCCAACCGCCAGCAACACATCACAGTCTTGCATCGCCATATTGGCTTCATAAGTGCCGTGCATGCCAAGCATACCGACAAATTGCGGGTCGGTAGAAGGGTAGCCGCCTAGGCCCATTAAGGTATTGGTGACAGGCACGCCTAATGCGCGCACAAGCTTTACAAGCGCTTCAGAGGCATCACCCAGAACTACACCGCCACCGGTGTAGACCATCGGACGTTTCGCTTCAAGCAGTAATTTAACTGCTTTTTTGATTTGTCCGCTGTGGCCTTTAGTCACTGGGTTGTATGAGCGCATTTCAACCGTGTCTGGGTAAATAAATTCGCTCAAATGTGCCGTAATGTCTTTAGGAATATCCACCACTACCGGGCCTGGGCGGCCTGTTCTGGCAATGTGAAAAGCCTTTTTCATGGTGAGGGCAATGTCTTTAACATCTTTTACCAAAAAGTTATGTTTTACGCATGGGCGCGTCACGCCAACCATGTCTACCTCTTGGAAGGCATCTAAACCAATGGCCGGTACTGGCACTTGGCCGCTGATGACCACCAGTGGAATAGAGTCCATATAAGCCGTGGCAATACCGGTAATGGCATTGGTTGCCCCTGGGCCTGATGTGACCAGTGCCACACCCACTTCACCCGTAGCGCGTGAAAAAGCATCGGCCGCGTGCACGGCGGCTTGCTCGTGACGCACTAAAATATGCTTAAAGTAATCTTGATTGTAAATCGCGTCGTAGATGTGTAAGACTGCGCCACCAGGATAGCCAAATACGAATTTGACTTTTTCCTGCTCCAAACATCGAATTACAATATCTGCGCCAGTGATTTTTTGAGTGTTTGCCATAAAACTTATATGCTTAAATTTATTAATTTTATTGATTATATTGGTAACCCTGTAGATTAACGGTTTGAGGCTATTTGGTCAAGGAACATAGCTTGATTGGTCGCACATAGATTTAGCTGAAAATAATACTGAAACCACTAATTGCGGTGCGTCTTTAGGCGTGAAAAAAACCTTATTTTTAAAGGGTTTTTTCGCACAACCTTTTTCGATGCTCTGCGAGCCTTATAGATAAAGGCTTGCAGAGGGGAAATTTTTTCTCGAGGGTTTTTGTTCTATTTTTAGCGTAATTTTCAGGTTTAAAAATGTGCGTATTTTCTATACTTAAAGCGCGCTAAGTTTATTTTGCAGGCGCTTTAATCCTGCTCAAGTGGCGGCGCCACTTTTAATAACTCTTCAATCGTGGTGATGCCAGCGGCAATTTTTTCAGCCCCGTTGATAATCAACGGCTGCATGCCTTCTCGTTGGGCCAGCTTGGTCAGGTCGGCTAGGTTGGTATCGGGCATAATCAGTTTGCGTAATGTTGGCGTGATGGTGAGCATTTCATAAATGCCGCTACGGCCTCTAAAGCCGGTGTTGCGGCATTCCAAGCAGCCAACGGGTTTGTATATATGCTCGGGCTTGGCGAGTTTAAAGTCGCCGACCAGTTTATCCCACTCGGCTTGCTCAATGGGTGCGGGTGCTTTGCAACTTGAGCAAAGCGTGCGCACCAAGCGTTGCGCCATAATGCCTAGTACGGTAGAGTGAATCAGGTAAGAAGGCACGCCTAAATCAAGCAGGCGGGTCACCGCAGAGGGCGAGTCGTTGGTGTGCAGGGTAGAGAGCACCAGATGGCCAGTCAGCGCAGCTTGTATGGCCATGTCGGCAGTTTCTAAATCGCGAATCTCGCCCACCATAATAATGTCTGGGTCTTGCCGCATGAGCGTACGAATACAGTCGGCAAAATTGAGGCCGATATTGCTTTGCACCTGCATTTGGTTAAACGCTGGCTCAACCATTTCAATTGGTTCTTCAACCGTACACACGTTGACTTCTGGCGTGGCAAGCTGGCGTAGCGTGGCATAGAGCGTGGTGGTTTTGCCTGAACCGGTTGGACCTGTGACTAAAATAATGCCGTTTGGCACTTTTGTCCAAGTGTTCCAGGTGGCCGCTTGCGCTTTTGAAAACCCCAGCGTTAAGAAGTCGCTGGCCGAGACTTCGGGCGTGAAAATACGCATGACTAATTTTTCACCAAACGCGGTTGGCATGGTGGATAAACGCAGCTCAATTTCTTGCCCATTTGCGGCTAAGGTTTTAATGCGGCCATCTTGCGGGCGACGTTTTTCCACCATGTCCATGCGGCCCAGCAGTTTAATGCGGCTGGTGATGGCATTCATGATGTTGGGCGGCAACTGATACACCTGATGCAATACGCCATCGATTCTAAAACGCATAAAGCCCATGCCGCGGCGTGGTTCTAGGTGGATGTCACTCGCGCGTTGTTCAAAGGCATATTTGAACAACCAGTCGACAATATTCACCACATGTTGCTCGTTGGCATCCAGGTTTTTGTCTTTACCAAGCTCAACCAATTGCTCAAAATTTTGTACGCCAACGATTTGCCCAGCTTTAGAGGCATCGGCCGCGCTCATTGAGTGGGCTAAATTGTAAATTTCGGGTAAATAGCGGCTGACTTCGAGCGGATTGGCAACCACTAGTTTGACCTTCATTTTGAGCAGGCGCTCAAGGTCTGGTATCCATTCTGTGCTGAAGGGTTCGGTGGTGGCGATAATCGCTTCACCATTTTTTGCACCTATCGGCATAATTTTTAAACGCTCGGCATAACCTTGCGCGAACAACTTGGCGGCGGCGCCAAAGTCGAGTTTGAGCGGGTCAATATGATAAAAATCTAAGCCTGCACGCGCGGCCAGCCAGTGGGACAAGGCTTCCACCGTAAAAGCTTTGTGCGGCGGCAGCAGGTTTTTCCATTTTTGTTCGCCTATCACCACCAGTGGGTGTAGTTTTGAGCTATCTAGCTTACGGTCTTTATAAAGTTTTTCAGCTTGTACTTTATCAACCATGCCGTCATTTACCAACATGCGTAGCACATCGCCCAGCGTGAGGCGGCCGGTAGGGTTGCTGAGTACAACAGGTTTATTCATGGGTGTTGCCTTTGTCATGTTGATTACAAACAAGCATGCAAAAAATATGCCGCGTTTTGTTAGTTACTTGTCTATTCTGCATGAAAAAGCAGTATTTACAAGCCTAGTGCTGAATTCGCATTGATAAATCGATGGCAATGACATTTTTGGTAATGGCGCCGATTGAAATGCGGTCAACCCCTGTGAGCGCGATTTCACGCACATTGTCTAGCGTAATGCCGCCAGAAGCTTCTAATAACGCTTTTTTGCCTAATTGCACATTAAGCGCAACGGCTTCTGTGAGCAGTGCAGGGCTAAAATTATCTAATAAGACAGAAGTTGCACCTGCAACGAGGGCTTCTTCAAGCTGTTTAAGGTTTTCTACTTCAATTTGTACGCTCTTACCGGAACTCGCAGCCTGTGCCGCAGTCATCACCTCGGCAATGCCACCAGCGGCGGCAATATGGTTTTCTTTAATTAAAATGCCATCGTATAAAGCTAGGCGCTGATTTTGCCCGCCGCCCACTGTTACGGCATATTTTTGCGCTAGGCGTAAATGCGGCAGTGTTTTGCGCGTGTCAAATATTTGTGCTTGCGTGCCGGTAATGGCATCTACATAGCGTCTGGTATGCGTTGCCGTGGCTGAAAGCGTTTGCAGAAAATTCAAAGCACAGCGTTCAGCGGTTAACAGTGCGCGGGCTGGCCCTGTTATTTTGCACAACACTTGCTTGGGTTGAACATGCTCGCCTTCGGTAATTAACCATTGAATGTGAATGTTGGCATCTGTTTGCAAAAAGCAGGCATTCACCCAGTCTTGCCCGCATATAATAGCTGGCTCGCGCGCAATAATGCTGGCAGTGACGTGTTGCTCGGCCGGCACCAGTGCCGCAGTGAGGTCGCCCGTGCCGACATCTTCGGCAAGTGCTACTTGCACTTGGCTATCCACCAGCGCGTAAAATGCACTTGAAAATGGCGGGTAATGTTGGCTAAAAAGTGTCATAAGTAACTGGTGCTGTTATATGTGTTAAAAGTGTTGGTTGAATTATAATGCTATCAACGTGCAAAGTTCAGCAAATAAACTTATTATCAATATCTTTAGATTGTTAAGCAGCACAGCTTTGTTGTTTAATTGTGAAAATACAAAAAGGTTCAAGCCATGAAACTGTTCTACACCGTCAATAGTCCGTACGCGCGCAAAGTGCGTATTGTGGCGCTCGAAAAGCGCATTCAAATTGGCCTGCTTGAAGTGGTGTTGGCTGACCCAGACTGCCCAGTCAAGCAATATAACCCGCTTGGTAAAGTACCCGTGCTGGTGCTGCCTGATGGCGAAAGCCTGTATGATTCACGGGTGATTGTGGAATATTTAGACAATCGCACGCCGCTCGCACATTTAATTCCGCAAGACCTCACCGCCAAAATTAAAGTGCGCCGCTGGGAGGCGCTGGCTGATGGCGTTTGTGATGCGGCCGTTTCTGTGATGCTTGAACAGCGCAAACCAGAAGCCCAGCAATCCAGCGCGCATATTGAAAAGCAGTTTGATAAAGTCACGCGTGGCCTCAATGTGCTTAACCTTGATTTAGCCAAGAAAAAATGGTGTGTGAATGAAAAATTCAGCCTGGCAGATATCGCTTTAGGCTGCGCGCTGGGTTATTTGGATTTGCGCTTTGCACATTTGAATTGGCAAGAAAGTTACCCCAATTTAGCCAAGCATTACAATGTGCTCGTTAAGCGCGCCAGTTTTAAGCAGACCATGCCGGTCGCTTAATAATCACGCACTTTACTGGATTTTCTTTGAAAGGGTTTGCCATGTCAGCTAACCAGCTATATCTAGAAATGGTGTTGGGCGCTTTAAAAGTGCTGGCTTCTTATGGCCAAGTGCTGCTGAGTTTTTTGTTTTTATTTGCGGCAGGCTTGCTGTTTTTCGCACAAAATCGATTCCTGCGGGCGTGTTTTTTGGCGGCTTGCTCATCACAACGCTTATCTCTTTTGTGATTC
>JAKQTB010000229.1 GCA_029569495.1 Pseudomonadota bacterium
TTTTATCGTTTGCCGCATACAGCGCACTATCATTCAAACGTTCATCGCACTTAGTTTTGTCAATGTGCCACTGGGCAATATTGTTATCTAATTGTTCGATTTCTTTTAACAATGGCCTGCGCGCTGCAATTCTGGCTTGGCGTTCAATTTTATTGGCTGCGCGGTCATTTTTATTGGGTTTATTTTCAACAATTAACTGTGTCGCCTGTTTTTCTTTTAAACGTTGCTCATTCAACCACGCACTATAACCTTCTAAATCGCTTTCAAACGGCTCGGCACTGCCATCGGCCACTAAAATAAATTCATCGCAAGTGGCGCGCAATAACGCTCGGTCATGCGAGACTAATATAACTCCACCTTCGTAATCTTGCAGGGCAAGCGTCAACGCATGGCGCATTTCTAAATCTAAATGGTTGGTGGGTTCATCGAGTAATAGCAAATTCGGGCGAGTCCAAATCAGTAAGGCTAAGGCCAAGCGAGACTTTTCTCCGCCAGAAAAATTTTCACATGGTGAACGTGCCATATCGCCTTTAAAGTCAAATCCACCCAAATAATTCAGGTGTTCTTGCTCGCGTGTCAGCGGGTCTAGCTTCATCATGTGCTGCAAGGGTGATTCATCTGGCCGCAATTGTTCAAGCTGATGTTGTGCAAAGTAGCCAATATTGAGGTCTTTGCCTTCAACGCGTTTACCCAATTTACCATCAAAAAGTTGTGGCTTTAATTCGTTCGCAAGCAATTTAATGAGCGTGGTTTTACCTGCACCATTACGCCCCAGCAATCCCAATCGCTCGCCCGGCCTAATGGCCAACACAATATTCTTAATCAATGCCACATTGTTGTAGCCGACTGACATTTCATCTAACACCAGCAATGGGTCGGGAGAAGCGAGTGGCGCACGAAACTCAAAACTAAATTGCGAATCCACATGCGCGGCTGAAATCATCTCCATGCGCTCAAGCGCTTTAATGCGGCTTTGTGCTTGGCGTGCTTTGGTGGCCTGCACGCGAAAACGATCAATATAACTGTGTAAATGCGCCACTTTGCGTTGCTGCTTTTCAAACATGCTTTGCTGCAGAGCCAGTTTTTCAGCACGTTGGCGCTCAAAATCCGAATAGCCACCTTTATACAAAGTTAGCGTTTGCTGCTCAATATGCGCAATATGATTCACAATCGCATCTAAAAAGTCGCGGTCATGCGAAATCAAAAACAGCGTACCGCGATAACTTTGCAGCCAGCTCTCAAGCCAAATCACTGCATCTAAATCTAAATGATTGGTGGGCTCATCTAACAGCAATAAATCTGAGCGACACATCAAAGCGCGTGCCAAGTTTAAACGCACACGCCAACCGCCAGAAAAAGTTGAAACTGCTTGCTGCAAGTTAGCTTGGCTAAAGCCTAAGCCGTTCAATAACTCCGCCGCACGCGCTTTGGCACTATAGCCATCAATATCCGTTAAGCGATGATGCAGTTCACCTATCAACTCGCCTTGATGATTGGCTTCTGCTTCAGCCAAGGCTTTCTCAATTGTGCGCAACTCAACATCGCCATCTAACACAAATTCAATCGCAGGCATGGCAAGTGCGGGGGTTTCTTGCGCCACATGCGCCACCACCCAGCTTGCGGGCATTTCTAAATGACCCGATTCCAAATGCATTTCACCACGCAACAGTGCAAACAATGACGATTTACCAGCACCATTTGCCCCAGTTAAGCCCACTTTATGGCCAGGATGCAGTTGCAGAGATGCGGATTGAATCAGGACTTTGACGCCGCGGGCGAGTGTGAGTTGTTTAAATTGAATCAATTGAAAACCGTTAATTTTAAAAGTCTAGTCAACCAAGTTTGACCAGTTGCGCTATTCTAATAGATAACGAATCGAATTTTGACAACTTTTTATGACACTAGCGTTTGGTGTAACGCCAGTTTTAACCAATATTGCAGTAAAATAACAGTCTGCCGCCATCCACTTCACAGCATAGAATAAACAAACCTACCGAATGGTTACAAAAACACTACGACTCTTCTACCGCGTTATTTTAAAACTCATTACGTTTGTTGTGGTTGTGATGGTGCTTGCAGCGCTGGTTATTCAGTTCTATGTATTCCCCAACATTGACCGCTACAAAAACGATATTGCTAAACTTGCCAGTGAGGCAACGCAGCAAAAAGTTGAAATTGGCCATATAGAAGCCGGCTGGCAAAAACTTAACCCGCGCTTAATGATTGCAAATATTGATATTTATGACGCCCAAAACCGCCCTGCACTTCAGCTTAAAAAAACCGATGTCACATTTTCATGGCTAAGTATTCCGCTATTGGAACCTCATCTAGCAAACTTGGTGATTCGTGAACCTGAACTCACGATTAGACTAAGCCCCAACGGCGCAATTTATATTGCCGGCATCAGCATGGAAGGTCAATCGAAACCTGATTTACCTAACTGGCTCTTGCGTCAATCGCAATTCCAAATTAAAAATGCAAAAGTTATCTGGCAAGATGACATGCGAAACGCGCCACCACTTAGCCTGAACCAATTAAACTTACAATTGCATAGCCCACCTTGGGCAAGCCTACTTAAAAACCATCGTATAAGCCTAACGGCAACGCCAAGTATCGGCACCAGCAATCCCATTCACATTCAAGCTGATGTGTATGGGAATGATGTCAGCCAGCTCAAAGAGTGGCGTGGTACCCTTGAGGCTAGCCTCAAAGATGCGGATATGGCAGCCTTTAAGCCATGGGTTAACTATGCTGCAATAACACACCCCATTGAACTACAGGCGGGCAATGGTTCAGCTGAAGTCTCTTTACAGTTTGATGATGCACAAGTACAAGCCCTCAGTAGCAAGCTTGCGCTGGACGGTGTGAAAATTAAGCTAAGAACCCAAGCAGAAGCGGTGCAACTTAATCAACTGTCAGGTAAATTTAATTGGATTAACACCACAAACTCGCAAAAGCTCAATGTTGAAAACCTTACTTTGGCCGCCAGCAATGGCCTCAAAATTGACAACGTAACAGGCAGTTTTACCGACACAATTGCTGGCAACCGCTCACTGAATTTTAAACTTCCTCAGGTTGATTTGGCATTAATACAGCCGTACTTATTACAATTACCGATACCTGCCCAACCTTTGCAAAAATTAACGCAGCTTTCGCCTAAAGGTAAATTAGAGCGCCTTGCTTTTAGTTGGAGTGGTAACAAAACACAAACAAACACTTATCAAATTGATACTAAATTTGACGGATTAAGCATCTCAGCACATGAAAAAATCCCGGGATTTAGCAATTTAACAGGCGAAATCAACGCTAATCAAAAGCTTGGAAAAGTTACCCTGCATAGCACCAAAGCGTTGCTTGATTTTAAAGGCATATTACGTTGGCCAATTCCAGCGGACAAGTTAGATGGTGACATTACTTGGAGCCTCAATGACCAATCGAGCAAAATTCAAATTAAAGACTTAAAGGTCAGCAATCAACATTTAACTGGCAGCCTAAACGCCAGTTACTTAATGGACGGTAACAAAGGTGGGCTACTGGACTTAAAAGGTAACTTTGGTAAAGGTAATGCCAAATATGCACTATTTTATTACCCGACGATTTTGGGTGAAACCACGCTACATTGGCTGGATACGTCTATTTTATCAGGCCGCGCAGAAGATATTCACCTGACGGTAAAAGGTCGTTTAGCTGATTTTCCATTTGTGGATAGCAAAAATAATCTAGATAGCAAACTGGGGCTATTTAGAGTGACCGCTAAAGTGAGCGATAGCGTTTTGGAGTTTGGGACCGGCTGGCCACATATTGAAGGTTTAGGCCTAGATTTACTGTTTGAAGGCAAACGCATGGAGCTCAATGCCAATACGGGGCATTTGTTGGGTAACCAAATCATAAAAAGTAAAACCACCATTGCACAGCTAGATGCTGATTCACCTTTGCTGGTTATTGATAGCGAAGTAAAAGGAAATGTTGAAAATGCCATTCAGTTTGTGAATAAAAGCCCCGTTGTAACCGTCACACAAGGGTTTACTGAAGGCTTAAAAACCGGCGGTCAAGGTAAGTTGAATCTAAATTTAAAAATCCCTCTGCAAAACGTTGAAGCATCTCAGTACAAAGGCTTATATCAAATTGTTGAAGGACGTATGGAATCTGAGAGCATTCCCACTCTCATAAATATCAATGGCGCACTTGAATTTACGGAAAGTAATTTGACGGCTAAAAATATCAATGCAAGTGCATTTGGTAGCCCTGTCACCCTTAACTTAACCACTGGTAAAGACAAGACTATTTATGTCACAACAAAAGGCAAAATCAGTGATACCAGCCTTAAACAACTCGTCAATAGCCAAGGGCAGAATAATCAGTCACTCATCAATATTGCAAACTATTTCAGTGGCAGCACAGACTGGACAGGCAATATCACCATTCGAAAACCTGCCGTGGATATTAGTATTCAATCAAATTTAGTCGGCATTGGCTCACGTCTACCTATGCCAATGAACAAGGCGTCGAATGAAGCCTTAAACTTGCGAATCGATAAAAAACAAACCCCAAATAATGAAACAATCTCCGTGTCATTAGGCAACAGAATGGCAGCCAAATTGATACGCACTGGAGAAAACGGCCAATTTGTGCTTGATGGCGGGGTCATTCAAGTCAATGCTATCGCTGAAAGTGAAATCAAACCCATTGACGGTATTCAACGTAAGGGTTTGCTAGTATCAGGCAATCTTGAATACCTTGATGGAGATGCTTGGCGTAATGTCATACGTGATATATCAGGCACTGAAAAACAAAAAAATATGTTGCCAATGCCTAAATTTGATTTAAAAATCAATGCGCTGGATATTTTTGACAGGCGTATCAATCAACTGAGACTGACCAATACAGCAGACAAAGATAACTTGCGCTTGTCGGTGCAAAGTAATGAAATCTCCGGCGATTTACAGTGGTCAAGCCAAAATAATGGCAAATTAATGGCTAGACTCTCTAATTTAACCGTGCCAGAAGCCTCGCCTAATCGAAGCAAAATAAATGACAAAGAAGCACCACTCAGCGATTTCAAAAAGCTAGAACAAGACTACCCTGCGCTAGACATTACTGCAGAGCAATTTATTTACAACAAGAAAAACTTTGGCGCACTCGAACTTGTTGCTTATCCGCAAAATGACAACTGGAATATTGAAAAATTAAAACTCATCAAGTCTGACAGCATTATCAGTGCTGAAGGTCAGTGGAATAACTGGGTAAAAAACCCAAATACCTATCTCAACATTACTTGGGATATCAAGAACCTTGGCAAAACGCTCAATCAAGTGGGCTATCCAGATACCATCAAAGGCGGCGAAGGCACATTGAGCGCGCAATTACATTGGCCAGGAAGTCCGCACCAGTTTAATTCAAAAGGGTTAAACGGTGATTTGCAACTAGACCTTAAAAAAGGCCAGTTTTTAAAGGTGCAGCCAGGGGTTGGCCGACTTTTGGGTTTATTAAGCTTGCAAAGCCTGCCGCGCAGACTCACCCTAGACTTTAGAGATTTATTCAGCAACGGCTTTGCCTTTGATCGTATTAACGGCAATGCAAAAATCAGCCAAGGCGTGATGCGAAGTGATAACTTTCAAATGTCAGGCCCTGCTGCCGACGTTGCCATTAAAGGCGAAACCAATCTGCAAAATGAAACACAGCATTTATATGTCAAAGTGCTGCCTCACGTAAGTGACAGTCTTTCACTTGCCGCTTTAGCGGGCGGCCCACTGGCTGGTGCTGTCGCATTTTTAGCGCAAAAAATATTAAAAGATCCCTTGAACAAAATCGCTTCAAGTGAATATGAAATTATTGGCACTTGGGATAACCCGCAGGAAGTCAACGCCCCCAAGGCAGGACCTGAGGTGAATCAAGCTTCACCGCTCCAATAATGTATGATGTAATAAAACTAAGGATACAAAATGCCAAGTACAAACTCAGCCCCTAAACAAGAAATTGTAAAAATTGCAGCCATCCAAATGGCCTCTGGCCCACAAGTTGCGGCTAACTTGAGCGAGGCCAAACGCCTTGTTGAATCTGCGGTAAAGCTTGGCGCTAAACTAGTGGTATTGCCTGAATATTTCGCAATTATGGGCTTAAAAGACACCGATAAAGTGGCTGTGCGCGAGCAAGATGGCAGTGGCCCCATCCAAGATTTTTTAAGCACTACTGCCAAAAAAAATAAAATCTGGATCATTGGTGGCACAGTACCGCTTGTCAGCCAATTTCCCAATAAAGTTCGCAATAGCTGCCTAGTTTATGACGACAAAGGTAAACAAGTCGCCCGGTACGATAAAATCCACCTGTTTGGCTTAGATTTAGGCAATGAACACTACCATGAAGAAAACACCATTGAAGCGGGTGATGCTGTCAAAGTGGTAGAAACCCCGTTTGGTAAAATCGGCCTTTCTGTTTGCTACGACTTGCGCTTTCCTGAACTTTATCGCGCAATGGGTGAGGTGAATATCATTGTTGTGCCCGCCGCATTTACTGATACTACAGGAAAGGCGCATTGGGAGACGTTAATCCGCGCCCGTGCCATTGAAAACTTGAGTTATGTGATAGCACCCGCTCAGGGTGGCTACCATGTTTCAGGCCGTGAAACGCATGGTAACACGATGATTGTTGACCCTTGGGGCGTGATTTTAGATCGGCTGCCGCGCGGCTCTGGCGTTGTGATTGCTACCATGAACCCGAAATACCAAGAAAGCCTCAGAAAAAGCTTGCCCGCATTGAAACATCGTACGATTAAATCTGTCGGATGATAAAACTCACCAATCAATTGAAAACCAAAATGAAAAATCCAGAAAACGCCAGTCAATCAACACTTGCCAAAGGCACGCATTTTGAGGCAGCAACTGAGGCTTTGCTTACACCCGCAAATCTAGAAGTGCCGCAGTTGCAACAAGTGCTCGGTGAGATGATGTCACACCACATTGATTACGCAGATTTATACTTTCAGTACAGCCGTGCAGAAAGCTGGAGCCTTGAAGAAGGCCAAGTGAAATCGGGTAACTTTTCAATTGACCAAGGCGTTGGAGTACGCGCAGTGAGCGGTGAAAAAACAGCTTTTGCTTACTCAGACGACATCACCTTTGATGCATTGCAACTTGCCGCAAAAGCGACAAAATCAATCGCCAGTTTAGGAAACGCGCAAACAGCACACAAAATTGTTACCCGCCAAGCACCGCAACTCTATTTACCGCAAGACCCGATTGCTTCACTTTCAGCAGAGGCCAAAGTGAAGCTATTGGAGCGCCTAGAACAATATGCCCGTAAACTGGACACACGCATTACGCAAGTAACCGCCTCAATTACTGGGGAATACGAAGTGGTGATGGTGGCACGCCACGATGGCGTGATGGCCGCCGACGTGCGCCCATTAGTGCGTGTAGGCATTAACGTCATTGCCGAAAGTAATGGCCGCCGTGAGCAAGGCTCTGCGGGTGGCGGTGGACGTTTTGACTACGGCTATTTTACCGATGAGGTGTTGCAAGACTTTGCCAAAAAAGCGGTGCATCAGGCCATTGTGAACCTCGATGCGCGCCCTGCTCCCGCAGGCAGCATGACCGTAGTGCTAGGCGCGGGGTGGCCAGGCATATTATTGCACGAGGCCATTGGCCACGGCTTAGAAGGTGACTTTAACCGAAAAGGCAGCTCAGCTTTTTCTAACATGATAGGCCAACAAGTGGCCGCCAAAGGCATCACCATTGTGGATGACGGCACCATTGCCGACCGCCGTGGTTCACTCAGCATGGATGATGAAGGCAACCCCACCAATCGCACGGTGCTGATTGAAGACGGCATTTTACGCGGCTACATTCAGGACACACTGAATGCGCGTCTCATGAACATGCCCATCACCGGCAACGCAAGGCGCGAAAGCTACGCACATATCCCCATGCCGCGCATGACCAACACTTATATGCTGAACGGCACCACGCCACCTGAAGAAATTATTAAATCGGTCAAAAGAGGCCTTTTTGCCGCCAACTTTGGTGGTGGGCAAGTCGATATTACCAGCGGAAAATTTGTATTTAGCGCGGCAGAAGCCTATATGATTGAAGATGGCAAAATTACCTACCCCGTCAAAGGCGCCACGCTCATCGGCAACGGCCCAGAAGTGCTGAAACGTGTGAGCATGATAGGCAACGATATGACGCTAGATTCTGGCGTAGGCACTTGCGGAAAAGAAGGTCAAAGCGTGCCTGTGGGCGTTG
>JAKQTB010000230.1 GCA_029569495.1 Pseudomonadota bacterium
ACGCGTAGTAGGTTGGCAGATAAAGCGCAATGAGGCCAACGATAATTGGCCACCACTCAAGCAACCAAGTTGGTAAACCTTTATATTTAAAGCTGAGCGTGCTGGCCATACATCGCCTTAAAAATCATTAATTACTGCACCCACAACTTGTGCACCGGTTACCGCTATTTGGCTACGCAGTTCAGTAATATCTGCCAAGCGCGTGTGATTAAGCCGTGAAACCAACAAAGCCCCGCCGCAACGGGCCACCACCGCCTGTGCGTCAGCGCTTATGGTGGCTGGGGATGTATCAATAATGACGATATCGTAATTATTATTCGCTTGGTTAATAAAATAACTGAAACTTGCCCGGTTTAATAACTCTTGCGGGTTGGGTGGAATTGTCCCCGCGCCTAGTACCGAGAGATTTTCAAAAAACTCTAGCTGGCTCACTACGTCTAGGCCAGCGCGGCCTGCAACAATATCAGATAATCCACGATTTTCTTTTAGGTTAAAAATAATATGCTGGCGTGGGTCGCGCATGTTTGCATCAATCAGCAAAGTACGCTCGCCTAACTGTGAAAACATCACGGCTAAATTGGCTGCTAAATAGCTGCTGCCTTCACCTTCGTTAGCACTGACAATGGCTAACGATTTATTGGTTTCATTAAACCACCGCATCATCAATTGGCTACGCAAGGCTCGCAACGCTTCAACTTGCTGGCTAAAAGGCTGATAAGCTGCCACAAGCTCATCACTGTAGGGGCCTTGGCCTGGTTGCAAGTATGGGTAATTAAACTGCTTAGCCAGTACTTGTCGTACATCGGCCTCGGTAATCAAGCCTAATTTTATTGCTGCATCACCAAACTGCAGACCAAACTTTTCTTGCTCGCGCATGATTTTTTCAGAATCATCTGTCGAAATCTTGCCGAGCTCGATTAGCATGCGGCCAATTTTGCCAGTGCGTGCTGAGTTAATAGAAATCGCACTAGAGTAGTTAGGCAAATCTTTTTGAATCATTTTCTAAGCCGCCTTGAGTAACCGTTGTGAAGATTTTGACAAACGCTTACTGCTGCTTTTAGGTGGCTTGCCATCAATAATGGCAAACACGGGCACTTCAAGCAGTTCACTCAGGTCATCTCGGCTGCGTACGCGCCTATCTAACATCTCCGCCAGCAAGGCAAAGCCTAAACCAAGCATGGTGCCAAGAAAAATGGATAGCAACACATTCAGCACTATTTTTGGGCTAGCGGCTGACCGTGGAGAGGTAGCGGGATTAAGTATTGCCACATCGGTTTGGTTTGCATTGCCTTCAATGGTGGCTTGGGTAAATCGTTGGCTTGCTGCATCCATGGCGCGTTGTGCATTTTCAACGTCACGCTGCAATACAGACAGCTCATCTCTGTGTAAATTAAGCTGTAAAACGCGCTCTTTTTGCGCTGCAAGTGCTGCCCTGATTTCAGCCTCACGTTGTTGGTAGATACGTGCGGTACCGCCAACACTTGTGCTCATGTTGCTTACTTCTTCTTGCAGGGATTTTTTAAGTTTATCTAACTCAGCCTTGGCTGATTGATATTGGGGGTGACTTTTCCCAACACGTTGTGAAAGTTCTGAAAGTTTGGATTCTGCTCTGGAAATATCCACCTTCATATTTTGCACTACTGAACTTAAGGCCACATCAGGTGACGCAACACCCT